>DTZW01000192.1 GCA_012961165.1 Gammaproteobacteria bacterium
ATCGACCTGGGCGCGCTGGCCCCGTAGATTCGGGGCAGTGTCAGTCTGCATTTCTTGCCTCACGCGCATCTCTCTTGACCAAAACTTCGGTTGCCAGCTGCATGTCTCGACTCACCGTTGCCAAAAAAACGGCATGCTGATTGCCAGGATCGTGTACCAAGCTGCCGACGGTTGTCTGACGCGTTACCGTTGACAGCATCCTGGCTGCATCATCAGCCCTCAGCAATATCGTTAACAGGATCAATGCATTTCACCGGTATATATTGAATTGGTTTTGCATCGCCACGGTTATACCGGGCTTCAGCCTGCGCCGGAGTCTCAATCAGTGATGCTGCAATTGCGGCAGACTTTCGATCAACAGGTACTGCGTCGGTAGCGTCGGGCGGGGGCATTATATTGGCGTGGTAGTAGACTATTTTATCTTTTCCGCTGCGTTGCCTGGTTGGGTCTATGTCCCGCTCGTTGGTTCCTGCAACAGGATGCACTGAAACACCGTCGACAATCTCCAGATCAAGCCACCATTTTTTGAGTAGATTTCGACGACCATTTCCAAGCCAGTCATCCAACCTGACAGCGACTGGCACCATTAAAGGTTTCAGCCACCTTGCATTAACACCCAGCCAACTAGCGACCCGTGTCATTACAGCACCATCGGCATTCGGTACCTTATTTAGCGGACAGGTTTTCATGCATCGACCACATCCGGCTCCGCGTTGATTTGTAAGTCGATACCGGGTGCAGCGCTCCGCGTCGATTTTCCACATCTCGTAGCCATTGAAGACAACTTTGTCCCCCATGGGAATCGCCCCACAGGGACATTCGCGGGCGCACTTATGACAATTATTGCAAAAATCCTGCAACCCAAAGTCAATGGGTTTGTCCACAGTTAAAGGTAAGTCAGTGGTCACGACGACCGATTTGAATCTCGGTCCAACAAACGGGTTAAGTACTAGCTCACCGATTCGTGATAGCTCGCCCAGTCCCGCCCAAAGGATGAGCGGAATATGCAAAACATGGCTCAGTACATTGGTCTGGGGCCGGGAGGTGTAACCTTTGTCACACAAGAATCGCGCCAGAATGCCAGCAATCTCTGCACCTCTCATATAAGCTCGCATGGATTGAGGGCCGGATATCCAGTCGTCACCACTCGCGCCTTCCATTGTCTCGTGACCCTGATCAATAAGCATAACAACCGCATACTTATGGTAGGGCGTAATTGGCTTGCCTTCGTTATGGTGGGAGTACCAGCTATAGCGCGGGATCTCGCAGACACCCACCATATCAGCGCCAAGGGCATAGGCGAGAGATTTGACTGCTTTGGTGTTCTGGTCGCCGTCATTCATGCCAGGGTCTGGTTCCGGCGCGACATCATTGTCCTGAAGGGGCACCATGCTGCCTATTAGCGGCATATAGGACTGCGCAGCGGGTGTCTTGAAAGCAAATCGAGTTCGTTCTACTTTTGCTTTCGGTCCAAGGTCCCCGAACTTGGGCCGTTCGAAGAAAGAAGCCCGGTGTGGGACACGGGGGATTTCATCGTCAAGAATCAATGTTGTCGGTCGTTCGACCCGCCGGACCTGCTCCATTGGGTAGCTACCCAGATGAGTTGCGCGTGCACCGCGACGATTACGTTCCCGCCCTGACTCGGCGCCATTGATGCCGAGCCAGTATTTGAAACCACGATCGCAATTTTGTGTAGTGGCGAGCGGCGTGTCGACTGCGCAGGCATAACTTGTCGTGACCACGGCGAGCACAACATTATCACCAAGAAAAGGCGATACAACCCTGTCACCCTCTGCACGACAACAGATGCCTGACAGCACTGCCAGTCGCTCAATATCGACATCCGACACGCTGCCAATATGCGCCGTTGCGCTGTAGCCTAACTCACCGCAATAGTTCGCGATGTTGGCGGCGATTCCGGCAGAGCGAGTGTTGGCAATCATGTCCCGGCTATTGAGCAGCCAGTCTCTGGCAAGATTTCCTCTCTCTGCCTGGCGCGGGATCTCCAGCGCGAACACGATAGCATGGGTATGTTCGGTATCCTCCCGACCTTGCAGCCAGGCATTTTCGGGAATAAGGCAGATCCCGGCATGAGCTGCATTCAGAAAATAGAGGCTACCCTTTATGTCAATACTGCGTCGTTCCATATCATCTGGAACCGGTGCTTTGGCAGGCGCAACCTTGCCTTCGCGATATTCCATGAATAAATCAAAGTATTGCTGCGCTGCAACTGATAGTTCGCTCTGGGAGGTTTCTCTCGAGGGCGGTGCCGCAAGCCGGGCACGCTCGTGCTCTTGTTTGAGAATGTGAAGGTCTGTGGGCAGAACTTCCAGCGGAAATCGCCCTAACTGCACGGGGCGTTTTCTTGACGGCTCTCTGAATATCACGTTGTGTTCCCTTCCCGTCTAGCTAGTTCGCATCTGGATAGTCAGGATCATCTTCTCAAAGTGGGGTTGAGTGCAAATATTTTCCCAGGCATTCGATCGCTTGAAACCTCCTTGCAGGAATCAATTTCCCGGTGGGCATCTTGCCGGAAAGTACTGTTGCAACGTTTTCTTCAACAATGACCCGTTATTCTTGACCAATGCTTCACCTGCGCTATAGACAGCATCTACGTCTGCTTGCTGAATTAGTTCGAAGTTTTTCTGCCACGGCTTGCGGCCCATCTTGTACGGGATATCTAAATAGCATCAGATTCGATCTTTTTGAAAGGGGAATTGCCCCCCGTATTCGGTCTAGTACGTCCCTAAGCTTTTAGACCAAGCGGGAACGACACTGTCTGAAAGGTTACTTAAGTTTGCTCGTCGCACGGCGAGCCAGGGGCCTGATGATCCAGGCATTGAGATCAACAAGGACTGGAGTAAACTTTCTATAGCGCCGATTTAACCAGCGAACAGGAGGATTTAGAGATTCTATTAGATTGAGTGCAAGCCTGTTTAGAGCTGTCTTTTTAACCAGTAAGCCCGGTCAGGCGCTAGATTCCATTCGTCTTTCAAATTAGGCCGGAGGTGATTAAATGCAAATGTTTCACTTGCCATTGGTGAAAGTTCGTTAGCTAAGAGGAGGTCGAATCCTTCAGGTTCAAGGTCTAGCGAGAGCCCACAAAAACCGGCAAAATGTTCAATATGGTTCACGTTTTTCTAACGGCTTCGCACGTAACAGTTCAGTAACACGCGCCATGATATCGCCTGTGCTGCTACTTCAGGAATGTGACGTACCCATCCTTTTGCTTCGCAATTTTCTGAATAACTCTGGCGCATTCGCTAGCTGGATCGGCCAAAGTTATTACAAGTGTATCAATGGGCCTACATAAGGCGGTGAGCACTCGTTTGCTCGCTTTTGTGCGCGCCACGCTAGCCCTCTGTTCCCTTTCGCGTTTAGCTGCTGCCTCTGTGCTTCCTTAGTTTGCTCATCGACACGCATATCCATTATCTCTGTCCGAGTGATTTCTATTCCCCATACCGCGGCCGCCTCTTGTAGATTCTTGAGTATCTCATCGTTCATGCTAGAACGTGATGACTGAAGATCATCGAGTTCGAGCTTTCCAGCAGCGGAATGTACGATTGATTTCGCCGCTGTTTTAAGTGCTTTATCCACGTCCGCTATTCGATAAACAGAGCGGGCAGCATCGACAACGCGGTAGAAACTTGTAGTTTCTAGGGTTACTTCGACATTGTCCTTGGTAATAACTGAAATCTCGAACTCTTCTAGTTGTCGCTCCAGAATTATTACCTGGTGAGCTACTCTATCTACGAAGGGCACGAGTAGATTCATACCCGCAGAAAGCGTCTTTTGATATTTGCCAAATCTTTCGATTACATATGCTTCGCTTTGCGGGGCAATTTGTACTGCTTTGACTGCGCCTATAATCGCGAGCACCACGAATACCAGTGTTAATATAATCTCTTGTGTTAATCCGTCCATGGTCGAATCCAATATAGTTATTAATAATTTGGTAAAACATCGCACCGAATTCTCTGCAACATGCAAGACACTCACGCCCTCCCAAAATGAATCTTCAAGTGGTGAAGCGGGCATCTTGAGGGCGCTATAGCAGGAAACTGGTCATCCCGCGCCAAAAAGCAGTCATAAAAAAACCCCGCCGAAACGAGGTTTAGTGGCCGAAAAGACTTGCGAGACCTGGGTTGCTATCAGGCTCGACTGGGCAAGCGGATAGTCTCAAACAGTCGAGAGGGCTGATGTACGAGAAGCCTTAAACGCGTGTGAGCAGTACTTTTACTTAGTCGGTTACTTCAGGGCCAAGGCCATGACAAACAATCGAAAGAACGCCAGAATTTGGCTTATTAAAGTAGTCTGACGCCCACAAGTCAGGGACACAGAGTGGTGTGGTTACGTTGATTCAACGGTTCAGTTCAGCCCTTAATCTGAACCCCCACTTTCATATGCTTTACCTGAACGGTGTCTACGATGCCAAAGGCTACTTCTGGCCTGTCAAACCACCCACTTGTGAAGACCTGGATGTTATTGCCCACACGATTGCCAGGCGCGTTTCACGGTTTTTGGAGAAAGCAGGATCTTCGTAGGTTGCCGTTTCAGCATCGAGATATAGACAGGGTCGCTTATCATATTGCTGAGAGCGTCGACTATGAGATGAGGGAGTAGTTTCTCCTCATACCACAACTTAGACATCTCTTTGAGTGCCTGCTAGAACAGCCGCCATTCGACATGGCTCTTCCACTCGCCAAGCGTGACGCGTCCCATTCTGTACAAACACCTCACCGGCCTCAAGATTGACAATGTTTTCATCGTCCAATTCCAGCTTGATGCGACCGGAGAGTATTACACCGTAGTCTACAGAGTCCGTTGTATGCATACCTGGATTCGACCTCTCAAAGATGAGATTCAGGACGCGCGATCTGCCTCGCTGATCGCATGGAACCCTGCCCACAGGTCATCCGTCGGCGGTCTTTCCGGCTTATGATTCAACAGGGTAAACCACAAGTACCCCGGATCCTTGTCACCACGACACCCCCTGAGCGGGTCGTTCGGGCCATCAAGCGCTGACTGAATATTCAGCGTATGAACCCAACGATCAAGGTCACCAGCGATGACACGATGCAGCAGTTTCCACTC
The DNA here is from genome assembly GCA_012961165.1 of Gammaproteobacteria bacterium. Lineage (GTDB taxonomy): Bacteria > Pseudomonadota > Gammaproteobacteria > Pseudomonadales > Azotimanducaceae > UBA9659. Next base: position 5,095 of record DTZW01000192.1, read on the forward strand.
ACCTTCCCGCTTTTCCCATACGTCAAGGTAACGGCCCTGGTGCAGGAAATCAGTAAAGCCACCATCATGCGCTAGCCGATGTGTGACAGCCCACTGGGAGGCACAGGCACATCGATCACCGTCGAATTTGAAGCGTGTATTTGTAATTGAATGCATGCTCGAATCGACCTTCTCCAGACAGGGAATGACATACTCGGCAAATTCGTGAGCATTACCGGCAAAGAAGCCGTGATCATCGTAGCCATTTTCCCAGTAGCAGGACTTCAGCATTTCCAGATCGCAACGATCGACAGCCTGGCAATAACGATGAATCACCTCACGAATAGCTTCCCGATCTTTTAGCTCCTGAACCTCAGTCTCGAGTGCAGCCAGCCTCTGTTCCAATGCTTCTGACATTGAATTCTCCTTGGTAATTAATAACCACTTCGCAGCCGGTGAACCGGCACTGAAGGAAGAACCTCCTGCTGTTGACTACCCAGCAGCTCTACATCCAGTCGAACCACATCACCTGGCTGTAACCAGCCCCTGAAATTTGCCTGATTGGAACCTGGTGACGGAGGCTGATCGCCATCACGTGGTGCGAGACTCCGCCCCATGGCAACAGCAAAATGTTCAGCTAGACAGCAGGTTGGCACCGTACCCGAACAAATTGCATCACCTGGCATCACTTTAGTCCCCCGCGATGCAAAGGACACGACCTCACCAAACGTCCAATCCATTTGGTCGAGCGTACCCTCGCCAAACTTCTCATCATTAACATATGCTTCAGCTTTCAGGCTGTAGGAATTACCACTGCGATGGGGTTCCAGTTCATCAGATGTGACGAACATGGGACCAAAAGTATTAGCGCCATCTTTACCCTTACCCTGGCCGATATTCAGAACGAGCTCCTTCTGTTGAAGGTCCCGTGCACTCCAGTCGTTGAATATCATGAAACCGGCAATGTAATCTTCTGCCTCTTCGGCGCACAGGTTCGAGCCTTGCCTGCCAATGATCGAGGCAACTTCAAGTTCACAGTCAAACCACTCACTGCCGGGGAAAATCTCTACAGGATCATTCGGCCCCGTGATCGATGCGGTGTTGCCAAAATAAAATGCCGGGATCTGACTCCACTCAGGCTACAGTTCCGCTCCTCCTCTTGCATTCTTCAGGTGTTGAAGGAATAACAGTGTATCCCTAATCTGTGTTGGCCGAAGGGGCGCAGCAAGATCGGCCTCAACGTATGCAATCACCTCAACTGGCTTTTTCTGGGCAAGTTCACCTGCATCAGCAAGCTTCTCGCCTCCGTCTCCCAGGAGGTCGATCAGTTGATCGGTACCCGGTAACACATGTATTGCATCATCTATAACGAGGCCAGGTCTTGCATCGTCCTGTCGGCGTACAGTTACCCATTTCATATTAAACTCACTTCAGCCAGATTTTAATTTGCCCAGAACTCCTTAGTGACTCTGATACCTACGGTACGGGGCTCAATACCTGCCGTGCGTTGGGGCTCACCTTCAGCATTTAATACGCTTCGACGATACCTTTCGTCGCTCAGGTTCCTACCCCATAGCAGCACCGACCAGCCATTGTTCAGACTAAAGTTCATTGACGCATCAAGCAATCCTTCAGAGCTCTGTTCAGAATTAGGATCAATCTGATTATTATCCGGTTCAAAGTAATACTTATCGTGCCAGGAATAGCCAATCCTTGCGTCGATCGCGCCAAATCTGAATTCACCACTGTAGCTCAAAGAAAGATTCAGTGTGTTTTCGGGTGATCTCGCCAACTTATTGCCAGAGAAATCCTGACCGGGTCCACGCGCATAGTCGTCGAATTCCGCATCGAGGTAACCATATCCAACGTCCACTGACCAGTTCTCCGATAACAAGGCTTTCGCTTCAACTTCGATACCCGCATCGTGCTGTCAGCAGCGTTGTCGATTAAAACAGCACTGATCCCTACACCATCACCATTTTCATCCTTCAGTGCCGACAGGCTGAGCAGCTGAAGATCTTTATAGTCCATATCGAAGTAAGCCATATTCAACTGTAGTCTCTGATCCATTAGCAACGTTTTGAACCCAAGTTCAAAGGCATCAACCTCCTCTGGATCGGCGACTTTTCTTGCAGCTGCAGCGGTAGAAGGAAAGAACTGAAATGCTCCAGATTTGTAGCCAGATGAATAACTGGCATAAATCATGGCGTCTTCAGACAGGCTGTATCTCAGGCTGAGCGATGGATCAAATGAACTCCAATCTTCCGAGAGATCAAGCGCATAACTGGGTAGAAGAACATTAATCGTTCGGACATCGTAGTCGAAGTCCTGCGCATCCCGGCTGTACCGACCACCAACGGTTAGCGTCCAGTCGCTCAACATCGGCCAGATCCATATCCAGTCCTCCAAATCTGCCGAGGTATACACCATCAAGAAAAACGCCAACGGAAGGATCACTACCAGGATCATAGGTACGCGTCCCAATACCACGAACAAAGATCAGCGGTTTGGTACGGTCAAGACCTTCAAATACGATATTGGATGCCAGCCTGTCGACATCGTTCAATTCCTGGTAAGCGCCACTTTCAAGAAGGTCACCGGTGACTGCATTAACAGTAATCGGCACATCCTGCATCGATTCCGAACGTTTCCTCGCCGTGACGACAACTTCTTCAATGGTCATAGAAGCTGCTAATGCAATTTCCGGCACAGTCATCACCCCGGCGCATACAAAGGCAGCTAACAAATATCGAACATAGCTCATCACCACACCCCACTATCCTATCTTGCAATTAAGGGTAATATATACCTATTATAATTACCTTTATAACTACCTTTATAACTACCTTTTTGAGAAACAGGCAGCGTGAGGCCACCTCAGGTAAAAGTGCAGGAGAAAGAAATGTTGAATCAGAGATCTGTCAGCTCGGCAGAACTGACTAGTTCAGGGTCTGACGAGCCCGTTAAGCAGAATGCCGTAAAGTTCTTTGAACGATTCACTGAACGTAAGACCGGACCTCGTCTGGTAGTCCAGTTCATCAATACGAGTAACAGCGCTGAGCAAGATTTCAGCAACCAGCGCAGGATGAACATCCCTGAACGCACCCTGGCGAATACCATCTTCGATAATATCCTCAAGAAACTTCATCCGTTCTTCCTGATGCCATGCAAGCATCTGTTTGGCAGGAAGGTATGTTCTGACGTCTTCAACAAAGTTCGCGCCGGCTTCCCTCATCTCGGTAACACCAGGGTTAAGATAGTTTTCGATTCTCTTGCTGGGTTGCTGGTATTTCAAAGCACTCTGCCAGCCTCGATGACGAATTCGTTCCAGCAGGCGATTCAAAGTAACCAGAAACAACTCTTCCTTGCTTGGCGCAATATCATAAAGCGTTCGATTAGAGCACTTGACCCGTTTTGCAAGCTTGTCCACGGTGAGGTCACGAAACCCTTCCTGCAGAAATATTTTTTCAATCTCATTACGTATTTCTTCTCGCCGGTCACTTCGAGATTTGGGTCTGCCAATTCTGGGTCGACTAGATTTTTTTACCGCCATCATCCGATCTTGTTCAGTACAACTCGCGGAATCATAACATCAATCACCACGCAACACGGAAGGACTGCGTTATCATGACTCTCACCCTGACCGGGCTTCTGGTCAACACGCTCAAGCGTCATTCTGATCGAATTGCGGTTCAGATAGGTTCTTCAAACTGGACCTATGCAGAACTGAATCTACTCTCGACATACCTGGCCGCATCTCTCCAGAAAGAGGGTGTCTCGCATGGAGACTGCGTTGCACTCTATCTTCGCAACTGCGTCGAGTATGTTATTGCTGACCTGGCGATCCTGAAACCTGGCGCTGTCAAAGTGCCGTTAAACGAATATCAATCCGCTTCAGACCTGGCTCATATATTGGACGAAACAGAAGCAAAGACACTGATCGCTCATCAAACTCTACTCAGCAGTCTTGACTCAACCATATCTGAACTCACAAAACTCAATCTAGTTGTTTGCGTTGAAGAAAAAGATCAGTCGGAAATAGAACAGGTTCGTTACTGGCAGGAACTTACTACACCCGCTGACTTTATTGCACCAACCATCTCAACGGAAGACGTTGCTCTCATAAGCTATACAGGTGGCACTACAGGCAAACCCAAGGGCGTTGTTCAGACCCAGGGTAGTCTTGCCATAACCCTGCTTTCACATGTTGTCTCCAGTGAATTGTCATTGGATGAGGTGATGCTGCTGACGACGCCGCTACCACACAGTGCCGGATACCACCGGCAATCCTGCCTGCTTCACGGGGGGAAAAATGTTCTGATTGATGGCTTCACTACTGAAAAGTTCTTTCAAACTGTCGAAACTCACGGTGTAACCTGGACATTTCTGGTACCTACCATGATCTACCGATTGCTGGGTGCTCACTATCCACACGACAAATCAGTCTCGACTCTGAGAACTATTGTCTACGGAGCAGCTCCAATGAGTGTTGAGCGATTAAGACAAGCCATCGATTTGTTTGGCATGTGCTTCATCCAATTGTACGGGCAGACGGGGTCCCCGAACTACATCACCGCGCTGACCAGGGAAGATCATGCAAATAAGCAGTTACTGCTATCTTGTGGAAAACCCGTTGCGATGGCGCAAGTAAAAACATCTGCTGAGGACGGTGTTTCAATCGGTGAAATCATTGTTAGGACACCTTACCTCTTAAAAGAGTACTACAGGAATGAAGAGGCAACAGCTGACACACTACGCGACGGCTGGCTGCACACAGGTGACATCGGCTACATCGATGAGAATGGATACGTATTTCTACAGGACAGGGCAAAAGACATGATCATCTCAGGTGGAATGAATGTCTATTTCGTGGAAGTCGAACAGCAGCTAAAAAATCACCCCGCTGTAGCTGATGCAGCAGTAGTGGGTTTGCCAAATGAGGACTGGGGTGAACAGGTACATGCCGTTGTGGTTGCCTCTCGCGCAATAGACGCAGACTCATTGATCACACACTGTCGTGAAAGACTATCGAAATACAAGGTACCCAAGTCGATTGAATTCGTCGATGACCTGCCTCACACGGCCTACGGCAAGATCGACAAGAAACAGATCAAGAAACAGCGCCAGGCGCTTTCGTCCTAGACAAGGTTCAGTAGAATCTCTGCAACCTCGCCTGGTCTGGACAGAAATGGCGAATGCGCACCTGGAAGCTCAAAAACATTCTCGGCACGTCTAGCGAATGTTGACTGCAATTCAGGATGAAGCGCCTTGTCGTCTTTGCATACCACATAAGTTGAGGATATCTCTTTCCAGCTGGGCTCGTCGGAAAGAATCGGGAATGGTTCAAGCACCTGAGGCCGCAATCGTGCAACGGCGTCTGCGGCTTCATTCCGGTCGCAGTCATCGTAGAAAGCATCTACGGCAAGGTCTGGATTGATACTGACGGAACCATCAGCCTCAAACACCATCGCTGTTTCGAGCGCCGTTGCTGGAGCAGTCGCAACAGCTTCATTGATGTCTTCATCCACGTCCGGCATCAAGGCAGATAAATAAACCAGATGAGAAACATCTGCTCTAAGCGAAGCATGTGTAATCACCAGACCGCCATACGAATGCCCAAGGACAACAGCACCAGGTTTTTCATTAATAACCTGACGGGCTGTCTCGATATCACCCTCCGGTCCCAGCAGAGGTAGATTCACTGATGTTGTATCAACTCCTTTATTGCGCAACAACTCACTTAGCTTTTGAAAGCACCAGGCACCATGCCAGGCTCCATGCACAAGTACAATCGGCTTAGTCATATAAAAAAATTACAGGTAATATTAATATGTTATATTACCTTTAAACGGTGTTCCTGCAAACCATCCCCTCTCCAAATCGAGAACGTAAATTGGAATCTAATACCGATAATGTAGCTCACCTTCAGGATCGTGCCAGCGATGCCAAGCAGTGGCGTTCGTCCAGTAGATTACGAGTGCCACCCGACAGCAGAGATGTATATGACATTCCTTTGCAAGAGATAAATGTCGCTAACCCTGAATTGTTCAAAACGCAAAGTGCGTTTCGCTACTTCCAGCGTCTGCGCGATGAGGCGCCTGTGCACTATTGTGGGCAAAGCCAATATGGGCCCTACTGGTCTATAACGCGTTACAAAGACATCGTTGAAGTGGACAAGAATCATCAGGTCTTCTCCTCCTCCTTTGAACATGGGGGTATCACGATCACCGGTACGCACAAGTCCAGTAACGAGATACCAAACTTCATTTCTATGGATCCACCGGAACACCACGAACAGCGCAAAGCCGTTGCGTCGGGTATGGCGCCCCGCCGACTGCATGTGCTGGAGTCGCTGATTCGAGAGCGGGCGGAAGAGATACTTGATCAGTTACCAAGAAACGAGCCGTTCGATTGGGTACCGAATGTCTCTGTCGAGCTTACCGGTCGGATGTTGGCAACGATTCTTGGCGTGCCCCAGGCTGATCGCTACGATCTGATCAAATGGTCTAACGCCATCAGCAATGCAGACGATCCGAACTACGCCGCCAGTGGTGCGGAGTTTTATCAGACTTTGGCTGAAATGAATGCCTACTTTCAAGAAATCTGGCAGGAGAAAAAAGCCAATCCGGGAGAAGACTTGATTTCCATGCTGGCCACTTCGCCAGCCACCAAAGATATGGGCGCCAAACAATTAGTGGGTAACATGGTTCTGCTGATGGTGGGCGGGAACGATACTACGCGCAACTCCATTAGCGGGGGTATATTGGCTTTGCACCAGTTTCCGGAGCAATACAACAAGTTGCGTGCTGACCACAGCCTCATAGAAAGTATGGTGCCGGAGATTATCCGTTGGCAAACGCCGCTGATATCGATGCGACGCACTGCTGTGAGTGACGTCGAATTCAGAGGTCAGCATATCAGCAAAGGCGATATGGTGGTGATGTGGTACCTATCGGGTAATCGCGACGAACGTGCCATTGACCAGCCCAATGAATTCATTATTGACCGCAAAAGGCCTCGTGAGCATCTATCTTTTGGCTTCGGTATTCATCGCTGCCTGGGCAATCGCCTGGCGGAAATGCAGCTTAGGGTTGTGTGGGAAGAAATCCTCAAACGTTTTGATCGCTTTGAAGTGCTAGGCGAACCTGTTCGAGCCAGCTCCACGGTGTTCAACGCGATCCAGTCGATGTGGGTTCAGCTAAGCGGTTCTTCTGGCGACTAGTGCGAAGTCATGGCGGCGAACCCAGAAAGATCGTGACCGATAAACTGCTCGCTCAAACTTCGTCTTGGCAAGCTACCTTTCCGCTACAACACTTTCGTTAAAAAACCGGGTAGACAGTACCATCTAAAAAACCACCCATACCATTCCTCCAAACCAGTAACACCCAAGTAGTGCAGGAGTCCCATTGTGTGAAGTGGGGGTAAGGGGGCGGTGGGGTGCTGCTAAGCCGGAAATGGTTGGTGGGTAATTGCAGATAAAGTAGTAGCAGAGTGATCCAATTGAAGTGACTATTGGTCTCTCCTGTGTGACGTCAGCCCATATGGCGGTACCCTATATATCTTTAGTGTGCCTATGTTTGAAGGACGCGGTTTGTCTACTGCTCTTCATCGGCTTCGTAAGAAACGAGAGCCAGGGACGGGTCGCTGTGGCTAGCGCTCGCTCGCCGCTCCTCCAGGATGTGGGTGATCTCTTCCATGCGTTCCCGGCTTAGCTCGTAGAAATAGTAAAACCACAGACTGGATAGGCCGACGATCATCGCCGGCGGGCCCGCAATGAGCCCCAGGAGATAAACGGTTTCCGGCGCTATCTCGCCTACTTGTGCGCCCTTTGGGAAATTGATCAGATCCAGGGCAATCCCGCCGATGATGGTTGCCAAACTCCCCGCCGCTTTCGCAGCGAAGGAGCGCGCGGAGTAGATGATCCCCTCCTGACGGACGCCTTCACGAAATTCAAGTTCATCGGCAACGTCCGCAAACATGGAATTGAAGGTTACCAACATTGCTGGCGCCAATAGCCCGGAAGCAAAGGACACCCCTAGAAACAGAACGAACAGCAGGAAATCACCATTCGCTGGCAACAGGTCCGTGAACAACCGCAAAACAATCAAAATATTCATGTTGATGATCACGCACGCACCCAGTACCGCCATTAACCGGCGTTTATCAAACCGTTTGGTCAAATGCGGAATCAACACCACGGAAAAAGGCAGGCCTAGCAGCGTCATCGGCCCAAGCCAGCGCATCTGCTCGGTCTTCAACTCCCAGAAGTGCACGAACAGGTATGCCATAAAGGTACCTTCTATTCCCAGCACCAGTAACGTGACGACCATTACCGCAAGCAGCATTCGATAAGACTGGCTACCAAGCGCTTCGGTGACCTCTCGCCAAAGACGGCGAAAGCCTAATCGCTCCGGTTCTGGCTCCCAGACCGGTAAATAGATAATTTCTTTTTTGGTACCCCATACGCACAGGGTAATTGAAATCACGATCCCGGCCGCGGCAATACCCGCCAGCTGAGGATATCCCGCGGCATTGAGCAAACCGTGGCTGCCATCTTCTGGCGTGGGAAAAACGTAGCTGTACATGAGGAAAGCAAAGAGTGCGGTTCCCAGCGTACTGAAGGCTTGGCTGAAGCTGAACACAAGGGTTCGATCGGTGTAGTCGCTGGCGATTTCTGCCCCCAGCGCCATGTGCGGCACATGATAGAGCGTCAAAAACAACCGCGCCAGCACTGCAAATACAATGAGCCAGCCAAAATAGAACAGCTCGTGCATGTCGGCAGGCGGATTGAACAACGCGATGATTGCCAGCGCCAACGGCACCGATGAGCTGGCCATCATCGGCAGGCGACGCCCCCAACGACTCTTGAGCCGGTCGGAGATAGACCCTGCCACTGGATCGCTGACGGCATCGAAAGCGATCGCCACAGCCAGCGCAATTGCGGTGAGTGTGGCGGACACGCCAATGATCTGGTTGAAAAAGAACAGGGTGAACGTGCCAAAAATGACGGTAGTAATACCTTCACCTAGTTGGCCCACGCCGTAACCCATTTTGGAGCTAAGGGGGAGTTGTCTGCTCATTGGTGCGTTAACCGGGCAATGGGAAACTGTGGCTGCATGATGGCCTCTGCTTAACGTGTGAGGACGGTGTCAAATTGGTAGCTGTGTGGGATTTCGTTTGTACGTCGTCAGCCCATTTGGCACCACTAGCACTACAACCCAAGAGATACTTTCTGCCCACGGTTCCTCCAGTCTAGCCTGCTAATCGCAGGTTTTGTACTTTCTTTCGCATCATGGTGCGGGATTTTATGATGGCCCTTTGATCCGGAATGTCATCGCTACGACCCTGATACAGGTGGCTCGGAGTCACATTATCCAGCGACTCGTGATAGCGCTCATGGTTGTAGTGCTGTACCCAATCAGCAATGGCTTTTTCCAACTGCCATGGATAATAGTAGTTCTCCAACTTGACCAGGTTCTTGATGGTTCGGTGGTAGCGTTCGATCTTACCCTGGGTCATCGGATGATACGGCGCTCCACGGGTGTGTTCGATCTCATGATTATTCAACCATCGTTTGAGCCAGTCATTGCGCAGGTAAAGTTCAGCTACGGCTTGCTTGAGGCTGGCATTTTCCTTTTTGAGATGGACTACTTCATCAGTACTGGCTTCGCGAACCGTATCGCCAGACAATCGTCTCTTGCCAGCTTCCAGGAAGTCTTTGCTCCAGCGATAGTAGAGATTATGGTTAATGCCTTCCCGGCGGCAGGGATTTGCCGACGGCACCACTGAGTTGGGCGGAGCGACTTAGGCGCGTATTTGATATTGATATATCTGTTTGTCTCCTGTGTGGTGGCAATCTGCGGGTGATCGCTGATGTTACCGATCCGGACGTCATCCAAACTATTCTGACGCATCTGCAGCAACGCGCACCGCCTGGTGCTGCGAGCCAAAAAATCCATTTCAAAACTGCACAAACAGATTTTTTTGTACGCTCTAACCGTGGCTAAAGCGGGCCACGTTTCTCTGTGTGGCTACAGAAAACAACCTTGGTCAATCGTCCTTGCGTACGTAAGCCCCTGGCTGCGAACTACGGTGGAGTTTATCCAGGGCTTGTTCTAAGGCTTCGTTCTTTCAGGAAGTCAGCAGCCGTCCGGCCTGTTTCGATACTCAGTTGGCTGCTCGAAAAGCCCCGTTATAATTCCTCTCCTCTCTGGTCTGGATGCTTCATGTACTGCAGTTGTATCCTAATCCTTGAAGTTCGTAGACGTGAGATTCATCGGCGATGCGGTTACTATCGTTACAGTTATCGATAGCCGGTTCATCCCGAAGCTGATCATGCCCTGGGCCATCATTGAATAATATTGCAAATAAAAGCCGTCGAACGGGTGGGTTCACCGAAGGTGAAGTGAGTACGCACCTCATTCGCCTGGGCTCATTCATGACCTTTGGAACGCTGACCATGAATGTGGCGCAGCTGGCGGAGGCCGTTTATCTCGGCATGCTGGGTACCGAATTCCTGGCCGCTATGGGGTTTGCGTTCCCCTTGACGATTACACTCTTTGCCTTTGCAGGCGGTATTGGTAGCGGCGCCTCATCGGTCATTGCCAGAGCCATGGGTGCCGGGGATCAGGAACGAGCGGGTCTGCTGGTAACTCACGCGCAGATTCTGGCGGTTTTAATCGGCGTGATGCTGGCTGCGACCGGGTTCATATTTGCAGAACATATTGTGGCTGCATTGGGCGCCGAGGGGTTGGTTTTGCAACTGACTGTCGAATACCTGCAGGTCTACATGATAGGTGTCCCGTTTTTTCTGCTTTCCATTGTCGGTTCGACCCTGTTGCGGGCGACCGGTGCGGCTGCCAGCCCCGGGATCATTATGGCGTTTGGATCTCTCGTCCAGATTATTCTCGGACCAATCCTGATCTTTGGCTGGTTAGGCATTCCGGCGATGGGTATCGCCGGTGCTGCCCTGGCCTATGTTGTTTCACGAGTTGTCAGTGTGATGCTTTATGTGGTTCTTCTGCAGCGCGCGAACTTAATGAGGCTCGAACTGACCGGTATTCTTAACTCATGGCTGTCCATCATGCATGTAGGCGGGCCTGCGATCGCGAGCGGCCTGGTGATGCCGATTTCAATGCTTGTCATTACCCGGCTGCTGGCCAACCACGGTCATGAAGTGGTGGCGGCCTATAACGTTGCTTCCCGTGTAGAAACAATCGCCCATATGATTTTGTGGTCGTGCTCATCATCAGCCGAACCCTTTATCGGCCAGAACTGGGGCGCCAGGCAATACGAACGAGTGAAACGTGCCTTGTTTCTCTGTCACTCGTTCTGTCTCAGTTGGGGCGTCATTACTTTTGTTTTCATGGTCTCGTTTGGTGGCTTGCTCGTCAGTCTGATCGATAACAATCCGCAGGTGGTTGAAACTGCAGAAGTCTTTTTCCTGATCATCCCCTTAAGCATCGGGTTCATGGGGATGATGCAGGTTGCGAATTCGTCATTTAATGCGCGGGGCCTGCCCCGGCCTGCACTTGTTATCTCGCTGCTACGCGGAATAGTTATTGGCATTCCCCTCACAGTGGCCGGTGACATGTTATGGGGATACACCGGTATCTTCCTGGCAACGGCAGCGACAAATGTCATCCTGGGAATCATGGCCTGGCATTGGAACAGGCGAAGTGTGGAGGCGCAGGCTATGAAAATGGGCGCCTAGAATTTTAAGATCAACTTTTTAGGGCCGAGAATGCTCTGCCAAATAACTATCGACTTGAGCGGTGTAGACCGGCTACAGTTCTCCAGATTCAAAAAAGCATCCGCAGAAAAACCCGGGAAAGTATGGCTTCCAAAATCAAACTCTACGGCTCACGCATCTCCTACTACACCGGCAAAATGGAAGGCTACCTTCAGTACAAGGAGATACCTCACGACTTTGTGGTCTTGAATCCAAATCTAATCCGCATGCTGAAAGCGAAAACCGGGGCAGCCCAAATGCCTGCAGTGGAACTACCCGATGGCCGCTTCATGACGGACACCACTCCTATGATCGCCTGGTTTGAGAAGGAGTACCCTGAACCAGCGGTTATTCCCCATGATCCGGTGTTGCGCTTTTTTAGTCACCTCCTCGAAGACTACGCGGAAGAATGGCTGTGGCGCCCGGCCATGCATTATCGATGGAGTTATAAATCAGATCGCCTGCACCTGTCGCGCAAGATCGTGGATGAATTGATGGCCGAAGTACCAGCACCAGACTTTCTGAAGCGTGCCCTCATTCGTCGTCGACAGTTAGGTGAATATGTTCGTCGAGATGGCGTGGATGCCAATACGTGGGACCACGTGGAAGCCATCTATCTCAAAACACTGGATCGACTTGAGCCCATTTTCAACAGTCGTCCCTTTATATTAGGCGAACAACCCACCCTCGCTGATTTTGGATTTTTCGCGCCGATGTTCCGCCACTTTTCACAGGATCCTACGGCCTCAGACATTATGCGGCTTCGAGCACCTGGTGTGTTTGCATGGCAGGCAAGGCTTTGGAACGCCACGGCGAGCACAACGCCCAATGGGCAGCTAAGCGAACTACCGGCTGACTTAAACCCGATACTAAAGGATGCAGGGACTGGTTACCTGCCATACCTGAATGCGAACGCCAACGCCTGGCAACAAGGGCTCGAGCGTTTTGATCCAGTGATTCAAGGGGTACAATATTGCAATGTACCCGTATCGCAATATCGCGTGTGGTGCCTGGAGCAACTGCAGGAGCATGCCCGGGCCGTACCAGAGGAACACAAGGCTGCCGTTAAAAATATTCTTGATGCACAAGGTTGTTGGGCGCCACTGTTTGAGTTGAAAACGCCAGGATCTCGATACGATGAAGGCAGTGAAGCACCATTTCGTGGTCGAAAGGTGCACTACCAAAATCGGCGGCGCTGACTCAACATTCAAAACCAAACCCGCTCCCACATTATCCCAGGGTGACGGGCAGGCTCTGGTAGCGGTGCCAGAAGGGGACTCGTTGCAGCTGCAGTTCTTCTTCCTTAACAGCTAACTTCAAATTGGGATTGCGCCTTAGCAGCGTGTTCACCGCTACCCTGGTTTCCAGTCGGGCGAGCCTGGCACCAAGACACAGATGAATGCCATAGCCAAACCCCTGGTGTTTGTTTGGCGATCTTTCAATATCGAATACTTCGGGGTCATTGAAAAACCGAGGATCACGATTAGCTGCGCCAAGTAGCGGAATCACCATACTGCCTTTTTTGATAGGGACCCCGCGCAACTCAACATCCTCGGTCGCATAGTTGGGCTTCGTACCGTGAACTGGTCCGCGAAAGCGCATAACTTCTTCAACGGCGGAGCCCCCAAGCCCAGGATTGGCACGCAGCTTTTCCATCTGTTCACGGTGCTGCAACAATGTCAGCACGGCATTGGTAATCAAATGCACGGTCGTTTCGTACCCCGCGAAAATCAGCAGAAAAATCATCGCGACTAGTTCATCCTCATTGAGCTTCTCACCCTCTTCTTCTGCTTCTATGAGAGAGGACAGGACATCTGGGCCGGGTTCTGTTCGCTTGCGTTCAATCAACTCACGTGAAAACCTGATGACTTCCGGCATGTCCCAGAGAATTGTGCGCGCTATTCCCCAGCCTGACATTCCCTCGGTCAGCACCCTGACCCCCTTTTTGAATCTGGGCATATCATCATCAGACACACCCATAAGCGCACCGATCACCTTTACAGGGATTGGCAACGAGTATGCCTGCACCAGGTCGACCGTTCCTTTCGGTTCAGCCTCATCAAGTAACTCATTGGTCAGGTCCTCGACCTGCTGCTCCATTGTTGTCAGGGACCTTGGTGTGAAGGCCTTGTTCACCAGCAACCGTAACCTGCGGTGCGCAGGATTGTCCTCGGTAATCATAATGTTTGGCCAACGGCTAGCTACCATTCCAGGCACGTGTACCGAGATTCGAGTACAACTGGAGCAAGTTGGTGGTACTCATCTTGAGGGCGTCACCTACAAAACAATCTGGAATAGCCTGGTTACCCATCTCGGCCAGGAACACGCCGAGGAGGTCATCCAGGATGTTTACAAAATGCAAATCGCCAGGGAAAAACACTAACTACATCGATCCTCTATAGAAAAAATCCTTAACGGACGACACCCGATTCTACGAGGTGAGCAATTTCTTCATCGCTCATCTCCAGCATGCCTTGCAGCACATCCTTGTTGTGTTCACCCAGCAACGGCGCATACGAGTACGGCCCCGCTTCATAACCATCGATAAGAAACTGGTTCCCTGCATAAGGCACCTCGCCCATTTCCGGGTGATCGAAGACACGGTGGAATCCGCGATGCGCCAACTGTGGGTCGTTGGCCAGGTCGCTACTGCGTTGCACCACACCCGCAGGAACATCAAGGGCAATCAGCTCTTCCATGACCGCCACCGGCGTGCGCTTAATGGTCCATGCTGAAATCTGCTCATCTATGAAGTCATGGCGCGCAAGGCGACCTTCGGTCGTATTCAGGAATTCATCTTGTGTCCACCCGGGGTCACCCAGCACAGTACAAAACGTTCGCCACTGCTCATCTGTATCAATCGCAATGGCACACCACTGATCATTACCCGCACATGGGTAATTCCCCTGGGGTGCGCTAAACCTCGAACGGTTTCCAAGACGCGTGGCGTTATAGCCGTTGGATTGCGTTTCCATAATCTCGGGCGCAAGGAACTGCAACGCTATCTCGAACTGCGCGGCATCAATGTGCTGGCCTTCACCCGTTCTGCGACGATGGTCAATTGCAGCCGCGATGAGTGCCGCAATAAAGTGTGGCGCGATGACATCGGTATAGGCAAGCCAGGGACCAAACGGCGGCAGGTCCGAATATCCTGTCACCTCGTAGAAACCGGCCATGCCACCCGCGTGGTACCCAAAACCCGCAACGTTAGCCGCCGGTCCCGTCTGCCCCATCAGGCTTGTACTGACCATGATGATGTCAGGGTTAATCTCTCGACACGCCAGGTAATCAATCCCGAGACGTGCGGTCGCCCCTGGCGCCCAGTTCTCGACCAGAATGTCTGCCTTTGCAATCAGCTCTTTTAGGATCTTGAGTGCAGCGGGTTCTTTTAGATTCAGCTGCAGGCATTGTTTACCGGCATTGAATTCGCCATAAAAGTGAGATTTGTTCCAGCCGGGTTCATCTCCGCGAACCGGTCCAAGCAAACGCAACCCATCTGGTCGCAGTTCTGATTCGACCTTGATCACTGTTGCGCCGTGATCAGACAAGTAACGAACAGTGGCAGGCCCCGCGATGACCCAGGTCAGGTCGATAACGAGCAGACCATCAAACGGCCGGTCATTTGAAGCGGTACCTGCAGGTGCTATTTCTCTTTTTCTTGCGCCTCGCCTCACTTCATCTCGAATCTCGCCCGTATGTTCACCGGGACTCGGGGCGGGCCGACGTATGGAAATGGGTGCTTCGCTAAGACGCGCAAAAACGCCCGGTGCTTTCACCTCGCGGCCATCCGCAAGGTTCACTGACGTCCAGGCATCTCGGGCATTAAGCTGATCAAATTCGAGCAGGTCCGCAACCGTGTTCACAGGTGCCAGTGTCACATCTACCTCGAGCCCAAACCGGAACAGCTCCTTTTTTGTATGCAACGCAAAAAAATGCGCCAGAGTTTCGCGAACCTGCTCTGCAGAGAACATGGTTTTCTCTCCGCGCATAATTCGTTCGCCCAGTGTTGCCCAGTCTTCTTCAAGCCAGCTTGCATCGGCCAGTTCATCACCGATCAGGTACCCGAGGAGCGCCTCGATCACCGGGGGAATCGGCATCGCCACAAGATATCCGTCAGCACAGGCGAAAACGGGATCAATCGCCCGTGTACCCATCTGCACCGTTGATCCCATCCTTTCAAAGTCGAATCCCTGGATGGCAAACGCATTCATCGCATTCATGGTTGTCCAGATGGCACTACACTGAGCAGACAAATCGACAAACTGTGCATCACCGGTCGACAGCATGCGGGCGTGTGCGATGAGCGCAGCGGCCGCCGCCTCGGCACCGGCGTGTCGCCATAACTGCGGTACTGTTACCCTCACAGGAGCTCTCTTGGGTGACCCCTGCAGAGCAGCCTGCCCGCCCATCGCGGACAATGTCAGGTCGTTAGCAATCCACCCAACTGCAGGTCCATCAAATCCGTAGGGTGTTAGCATCACATGTATGATTGTGGAATTTACGGCCTTGAGCTCGTCGTAGCTGATGCCGTGTGCCGCGAGCTCGCCGGGAAAACCCGACTCAAAAACGAAATCAGCGCCAGCAACAAGTGTCATCAGGCAGTCGCGGTCGACCTGGTCCTCGAAATCGAGAATGATGGAACGCTTGTTCCGATTGTATGCGAGAAACTGCAGGGACTCTTGATCATCATGCTGCCCATCAAGCTCTCCGTAAGAGAAGGGACCTTGCCTTCGCCCAGGTGATCCACCCGGGGGTTCAATCTTTATGACGTCGGCACCCATGTCGCCCAGGATCATTGCAGCGATTTCGCCGCGGTGATCAGTCAGGTCTAATACACGATAAGGACTTAACATAACTGTGCATCGCGTCCAGTATTTAAGGCCGGGGTTTCCGATTCAGACATAGTTAAAATGTGCATCCCTTCAGGAATGAACAACTGTATCACTAACATGCATTACCCCCTGGTTAGCCTGAATACCGTGGTCATGCCTGCTGATTCCTCAACGGAAGACCAGCTATCTATGAGCTCAGCGTATCAAATTTAACCCGATATTTATTTCGGGAAGCCTCAAGGATTGAGGATAGGAAGTTTAAACCGCATTCATCCCGGATTTCAAAAGTATCCTGATTGGTTTTTTTTGCGAAAAGAAGTCTGTTGAGCAGTTTTGCGATTGCGAGTCTCTGAACGGAAACTAGTTAGAACTGTGATGAATTTATTGACGCATGTTGAATCATAAACACAATTCAACCAGAAGTTAAATGAGCGTTGTCGAAACCGTCAGTCGCAGCAACGCCACTGCAGCAGGGTAAACGATGGCTCTGCATCTGCATGATGTTCGAAGGCCGCGCTAACCGGGCTACCTATCTTCACTTCCTGGTGTGCATCTCCCAGCAGATTCCCCACCAGCCTAACGTGATCGGCTTCAGGTATCTCAACCAGAACAACAATATACGGGCCCTGTTCCTTCAATGCCGGGTGAACAGGATGCCAGACTCTCTCATAAGAATAGATGATGCCCTCACCCGGCACTTCACTGTATTCCACATTTTCCGAATGGCAGCGATGGCAGATCCACTCCGGACCCCACTGCCAACCGTTGCAGTCGACACATTTCTGTAAAAGGATTTTTTCTTCCTGCAGACCTTTCCAAAAGGGGGTATCTAATCCATCGGATGCCGGTACTGGTTGAGGCAGGCCTGGGTTGAGGTAGCTGTCACTCATAAGGTTGCCTCCGAACCCACAATACACGCGCTCACCGGGGTCACCATCGGTCCGGAAATTGTCATGGACACGTCAGGTGTCTCCACCTGATTGGTGGAATCTCCCCTTATTTGACGAACCGATTCGAGAATCAGACCCAACCCATGCATGTAACATTCCGCTAGATTACCGCCACTCGTGTTCAGTGGCAGATCACCACTCGGTGCAATGAATCGATCTTTTACAAAAAATTCATTGCATTCATCGGGCTCGCAGAAGCCGTGTTCCACGATACTCATAAGAACACCACCCGTGAAGTTCTCATAGCTCTGCAGTACGTCTACATCCTTCGCACTCACCTGCGCCATCTCATATAGTCGTGGCGCAAGCGTCGGGAAGGTCGAAGATGCATATTCGGGTGTGTTATGCACTGATGCGCCAGCACGATAGTGCGAGCCCCCGACGGAACCGAGTAGATAGCACGGTTTATTCGGGAAGTCCTTTGCGCGTTCCGCAGAGACGAGAATCATCGCCGCTGCGCCATCGTTTTCAAGACAGCAATCGAACAAATGGAAGGGTTCGACGATCCATCTTGAAGAATCATATTTCTCCTCATCCAGTGGTCGCCCGTACATCACCGCGCGAGGATTGTTCTGCGCGTGGTGGTATGCCGCCAGAGAAATAGCTCGTAGCGCATTCTGCTCGACGCTATGGTCATTCATGAATCGATTAACTTTCATCGCAAACATTTGCGCCGGTGACATGAGACCGTATGGAACCGTATGTGCAAAGTCGCCCGCGATGGTGTTGCGTCTCGGGCCTTGCCCAAATCTGCCGAACTGGCCTTGCGCCAGGGCTCTGAAGACCACAACGCAATCAGCCAGGCCTGTCGCTATTGCAGCTGCTGCATTGCCAAAAGCGGCAGCACCGCCACCGCCACCGCCACCCCATTGCATATTCGCGAAACGAAGTTCGGGGCAACCCAGTGCCGCGGCGAGACGAGACGGGTCGCTCCGATCGTTGCTGAATGAAGCGAAGCCATCAATTTCCTTCGGCGATATCCCTGCATCTTTGCATGCAGCTTTTATCGCCTTTAACGCGAGCTTGAATTCCGGATCGGGTGCTTCGCCACGTTTGTAGTAGGCAGTCTCACCTACACCTGCAACCGCGACCTTGCCACGCAGAGTTCTTGTTGACATCAAATCGTCCCCACTTCTTTGGCCAACCTGGCCGCGTCATCCTGATCGAGATAACGTTCCGGAATGGGAAACTTGAAAATACGAGCTGAATTCAAACCGAGGATCCCTGCTCGCTCACTATCATTCAGGTCACCCATCGTTCTTTCAATGGCTGCAGCTGAATGTGGCCAGGTCCCTTCGTGATGAGGAAAGTCATTGGCCCAGAGGAAGTTGTTTTCCAGGCCATGGCCTCTCGCCACATCCAGACCGGGTTTATCTTCCTGAAAACTCGCAAAACCGTTTGTCTTGAAGTATTCGCTCGGCAATCTATCCAGCACCGGGCGAACAAACATATGGTGTTTCTTGTACGCTTCATCCATCGCGCACAGCGCCCATGCTACCCATCCGATGCCTGCTTCAATACTGCCAAAAATAATGCCGGGATACCGATCCAGCACGCCCGAGGCGCAAAGGTTAGCGATAGGTTCCATCGTTGGCGCCAGCGAATGGACGGCATAGTTGATGACCGCACCACCATTACCTCTCGAGGTTCGAGGATCCCGTCCTGTTGAAACATGAAAGGTAATGGGTAAATCGACATCCTGAATACAAGCCCAGAGGTCATCGAACTCAGGTAAGTTGTAGTTGAGCTGCCTATGGTCAGGCGCACCCCAAACGGGCTTGCAAGGGAGCGATAATCCCTTGAAGCCCAATTTTGCACACTTCTGAATTTCCTCGATTGTCCCCTCGAGGACAGCGGGTGCAACACAGGCCATTGGTGCCAGTTTATCGTTGAAATCAGCAAATGTTTCCCAGGCCCACTCGTTGTACGCTTTACACATGGCGAGTGAAAATTGCGAATCTGGTGTCGCCCAGATAGTTAATCCTTTGTTGGGGAACAGCACCTCAGCGTCAACCCCATCGCGAGCAAGATCTTTGATGCGATCTTCGGGCGTTTTCCCGGATTGATTCCGCAGACCATCTTCACCCTCAAATTTGATGTTTTTAATACGCAGCGGTCGAAACCCTTCTGTCTTCTGCAACTGATTACCTTGCTTATCGACGGTTACCCCGGGCAATCGATGATGCACAGACTCGTCCATCCTGCTGGCCAAAAAGTCGTTGGGCTCCTGCACATGACCGTCTGCAGACACCATAAAGTATTTGTTCGCATCATCCGGACGTGCTGTTCTGTTCCAGCCCTTGTGACCGGGTGTTTCCACTCGCCAGGCATTTGGATCATCGATGACTTCGCTCATTTCAGTTTCTCCTACGGAATCTTTCGCCAAATTTCGAAGCGCAGTTCTTCACAGTAGCGAGCTTATCTGGCCATATCAAGCGGCGCTCGAATTGACAAGCCAAAGGCGTTGACTCAGCATCCCGTGGAACCCGCGTCACCAAGGTAATAAAGAAGCCAGAAAGATTGGAAGCCGCCGCTGACAAGATCGAAATCATGGATCTATCTTCTGCTTACATGCGCGGTCTTGACCGCCTTGACGGAGAGATTCAGCGATCAACCTTCTGGGATGACGCTTTTCTGTCCTATGGTATATACGAGGGGGGCCGATGGCTTCGTCGAGTATAGCCCGTCAACACTTATGGAACAGATATAGCACTGGTTTAAAGGAGAGTTTTTGTTCATCTGACCAAGAACATACAGATGTATCTGGAAACGTTCGGTCACCTCCCATCGATGGAAGCAATGAAGCATCTGACACCGGAGATCCTGGACTCGATAGCGAAGAAGGCGCTGGACAAGGGGGAACCGATACCGGAGTGGAGAGACAGGGAGACAACCAAGACGGGGACGAGGCTGGACGACCTGTACAGCTAGATGGGCGACAAGCTAAAGGTTATTACTCCGCCCCCTGTGTGTTCTCTAAGATGCTTCACTCCGGCCTTTATTTAATCAAGGCAGGCTAAGTGTCAGGGTGCTTAAGATCAAATAATAAATGTTTTGATAAATCGCCAATTAGATCGGGTATCGATTGTCGCCGCCGGAAACGCCAGTGGCCATTAGCGCGCTCGAAACTATCCTTATAACGACCCGCAATGATAGGTTGTAGCGCAAAGTTTTCAGTTGATTGCAACACAGTAAAATACGATCTGGCGGTTGCCT
>DTZW01000193.1:0-3754 GCA_012961165.1 Gammaproteobacteria bacterium
GATTCCCTTCACCCGCTCCACTTCTCCACCCTTCAGTCTGAACAGTTTACCGCTTCGATGGAGTTGTGAGGCTTCTGATTCTCACAACGGATTCAATGGGCTTCATCTGAGATCTGACGCTTATGAAAGAAAATTTACGAATTCTAATGTAACAAAGATTGTTGACTCAAAGTAATAATAAAAGTGAATTCAAACATCTAAAATAAAGTAACGGTGTTACATGCTTAGGTTTTTATATGAGACTTTACAGTAACCGACTCGACATCAGAGCGTTGCTGAGGAACAGCCTTCTGATCTTTCTCACTTGGGTTGGCCATTCCTTGCTTTCGGCTTCAGAGCTTCCTTCTCCGGTGAATAAGCTTATTTCTTCATCGTGCTTGGATTGTCATGATGCAGAAACGGAAACTCGTCTTGATTTTAGCAAACTGAATTTTCAACTTGCGGATACCGAAAATTTTCGAACTTGGGTGCAGGTCTATGATCAGATCGATTCTGGCGCCATGCCGCCGAAGAAGAAATCTCGACCGGATCCTGAACTACGGAAGCGTGCGCTGAGGTCGCTTGAAAACGAGTTGAAGGCACGGAGTCGCGCACAGCAGGCCCGGTTTGGGCGAGCGGGTTGGCGGCGCCTAACAAATCTGGAGTTCGAGAACACGCTCCATGAATTGCTCTCCATTACCACGCCAATTCAGAATCTCTTGCCTTCGGAGAGTACTGCCGGATTTAATAGTTCCATTGCGAATCAGGAGATTTCAGCTCCTCATATTCAAGGCTATCTCAAGGCGACTGATCGAGCGATCGACTCTGCGATTGCCCTGCAAAAGTCGCGCCGGCCTCGCGTCGTCACCGTCAACTATCCCAAGTCGAGGTATATGAAGATTTGGCACGACAAGCCCTATTCTCGTGGAGGAGACAATACCAGGCCTCTTGAGGATGCTGTTGTGGCATTCAAACGCACGGATTTTATTTGGCGCACGGATCGAAATGGCTTCAAGGCCAAGCTGCCTGGCCGCTATCGTGTAACTGGCGTCGTGCGAGCATATCAGGCTAGATCCACAGTTAGTTTTTTACTCTACAAGGCGAATGGTGGGCAGCAGAGTCAACCAAGCTTTCTGAAGGCATTTGATCTTGAGCCGAACCAGGCTCGCACCATTGAACTAACTGTCGAACTGGATAAAGACGAATATCTCTTGCCTTCATTTTCAAATCTCTTGCCTCAACCGGATGGCAGGTCGCTTTTTCAGGTAGGCGCTAAAGAATATTTAGGGGAGGGAATTGCAGTGAGGACTCTGACAATAAAGGGTCCCTTGCGGGAGTCTAAATCGAGTATCATAGCTGATTTGGCGAGAAACGATTTTGATTCCAAGACAATCGAACTACCAAAAATCATGAGTCTGTTGAAACCGTTCATGACAGAGGCACTCCGACGTCCGCTTAAGCCAAGCGATCTGGATTTAATAAAGGAACTTGTTGTGGATCAACTGGAGAGTGGTAAGCCAGCGACTGAAATCATTTTGAGCGCCATGCGAAACATTTTGACTTCGCCTCAGTTTCTCTACTTCGTCTCAGATCCGGGTCGGCTTGATAACTTCGCGTTGGCCAATCGGCTGTCGTACTTCCTCTGGAAAAGCCCTCCGGATGTCACGCTGAGGGATGAGGCCGAAGTGGGACAACTCAACGTAGTCGGGAATCTTCGGGAGCAGGTGGATCGGCTGATTGACTCTCCGCGATTTCGGCTGTTTGTCCGTGATTTTGCTGCCCAGTGGTTGAGACTTCAGGACATTGATGCCACGACTCCTGACGATGTGCTTTATCCGGAGTACAACGATGTGCTGAGGCAAGCCATGTTGGACGAAACTGTCTATTATCTGGAGTATCTATTTCGGGAAAATCTGGATGTGACTTATTTAATCGATGCCGACTTTACTTTTCTTAACAGAGAACTCGCATCGCAGTACAATCTAACTGGAGTGAAGGGACAACACATGCGTCGCCATCCGTTACCAAAATTTAACCCACGAGGCGGACTACTCGCCCAGGCGGCGATTCATAAAGTGACCGCGAACGGCACGGCAACTTCCCCAGTGCGGCGAGGGAATTTTGTGCTTTCTCAACTGTTGGGCATTCCTTCCCCCCCCCCTCCCCCCGAAGCAGGGACGCTTGAGCCGGATATTCGTGGTGCAACCACAGTTCGGGAGCGATTGGAGGCCCATCGCCAGCAACCGTCTTGCAATCGGTGCCACCAATTCATCGATCCCCCCGGTTTTGCCTTGGAAAGCTTCGACCCGATCGGACGTTTTCGTTTCAAGTATCGTCAGTTACCTGTGAGAGGGAAATCGAATCGTTTCGTTTTGGGACCGGCTGTGGATTCCTCCGGTGTCACTTCAAGTGGTACCTCATTCAAGGGTTTCAAGGAATTTAAAGTGGCCCTGTTGGGTAAAGAAAAAGAGACGGGTCGAATTCTGAGGAATCTGACCGAACAACTGGTCGTGTACGCTACGGGAACTGAGATTCAGTTTGCGGACCGCGATAGAATTTCAGAGATCGTCGAAACGATCAGGAGCCAAAATGGCGGGCTTCGCAATCTCCTCCACCTGATCATTCAAAGTAAGCTCTTTACGCATCGGTAAACAATGATGACTACATTAAATCGCCGCGCTTTTTTGCGCACCGCTGGCATCTCCTTGGCATTACCTTATCTGGAGTCGCTCCATGGTAAAACAGGGGGAGATTCTTCGCCACCGAAGCGGATGGTTATCATTGGGTTCAAGCTTGGTATTTTACCCGAGGAGTTGTTTCCGAAGGAGGATGGTTCTCTCAAGGCATCCACCCCTTATCTCAAGATTCTGGAGAATCACCTTAAGGACATGACCCTGTTCTCGGGTCTCAGCCACGCAAACCAAACAGGAAGACTTTCACATTCGAGTGAACTGACTTGGCTTACCTCAGCTGAACATCCGGGGTTGGATGGATTCAGTAACACGATCTCTATGGATCAAGTTGCGGCCGAACAAATTGGTTCCCAAACTCGTTACCCGTCGTTGGTCCTCAGTAGTGAGGGTGAAGCAAGCCAATCGTACAATCGCAATGGTGTAATGATTCCTGCGGAGTCTAGCCCGTCGAGTTTGTTCGCACAGCTTTTCCTGAAAGGCAGCCAACGCGAGATCGCAAGTCAGAGGAAGAAACTCGAAGGCGATCAGAGCATATTGGATGGGCTCGTTACCCAGACGAAAACCATGATGAAAGAGGCGAACTCAGCTGATCGAATCCGCCTAGAGGCATATCTAGATTCAGTCCGCCAGACTGAAAAAAATCTTGTTCGGGCGGGCGCCTGGTTGGATCGACCGAAACCAAGGGTTCAAGTTTCATCCCCTGGTGATATCCGGGACAAGGGAAGAATTGAGGAACGTATCCGACTGATGTTTGACCTCATCCCCCTAATTCTGGAGACGGATTCCTCAAGGGTGATAAACATGGGTATTCAGGTCGATCATGGCGTCATCAAGATGAACGGGGTCAACGAATCACACCACAACCTTTCCCATCATGGACAGGATCCAACCAAAATTAAAAAACTTATGAAGGTTGAATCGGCAATCCTTTCCCAGTTCAAGAAATTGTTGGATCAACTAAAAACAACTAAGGTTGCCGGTGGTGCTCTACTCGATCACACCACGGTTCTCTGTGGAAGCAACCTTGGTAATGCCAACAACCACAACTATCGAAATCTTCCAATCATCGTTGCCGGCGGGGG
>DTZW01000193.1:4022-4292 GCA_012961165.1 Gammaproteobacteria bacterium
TTGCAGCTCGTATTTGCATAGTAATTTTTCTTGCTGTGGCGATGTCACTTGGCCAAGCGGAGGATTGCTCTTGCTGGGGTGCCTGAATTCAGCAAGGTTGGCCGTCCGCAAATTAGGTTTATGCTTCAAAAAATCCCACTTTTCCTGTTTTTCACTTTTGCGATCTCTTCCCATGCTGAAACCAAGTCGCCGGTTCCGGCACATCCGCTGCGGATCAACGAGCTGCTCGCCTCTAACCGAGGCGGTGCCCTGGATGATGAGGGCGGCAGC
>DTZW01000194.1 GCA_012961165.1 Gammaproteobacteria bacterium
TTGCTTGGGAAATGCCGGTACAAGGCCGCTTCAGAAACCCCAACATGTTTTGCAAGACCAGCAGTGGTAATACGCCCACCAGGACTTTGTTCCAGGATAGTCGCCAGCGACTGAAGTATCTGCTCTTTCCGAGACGGTTTTTTCTGTTCCTCATTAGTTACGGTCTGCTCAGTACTCATCAGTTTTAACGCCCCTTAGTAAAATTGGTGATTAGTGTACCAACACCTTCATCCGTAAGAACTTCCAGCAAGACAGCATGAGCGACCCTTCCATCGATGATATGCGCGCTGGTAACACCAGCATTTACTGCTGAAAGCGCACAACCGATTTTTGGCAACATGCCACCTGTGATGGTGCCGTCCGCAATTAGTCCATCAACTTCACTCGAGTTTAGGCCTGTTAACAGATTTCCTTCCTTGTCCTCTAGCCCAGCGATGTTAGTCAGGAGAATCAGTTTTTCTGCACCTAGTTTTTCTGCAAGTTTCCCTGCTACAAGATCCGCGTTGATGTTGTAGGTTTCGTTATCTTCGCCGACGCCGATTGGCGCAATCACAGGAATGATGTCACTGGCTGTTAGCAGATCGATAATATCTCTGTTGATATCAACCACCTCGCCGACATGCCCGATATCGATAATCTCCGGCGCTTTAACTTCCGGACCGCTGCGTTCTATCAACATCTTTTTTGCTTTAATCAATGTAGCGTCTTTGCCGGTCAGGCCAACGGCCTTGCCGCCGCTGCCGTTGATCAGGCTCACTATCTCCTGATTGACTGCTCCCCCAAGAACCATCTGGACTACGTCCATCGTTTTGCTGTCGGTGACGCGCATACCGTCAACGAAGTTGGACTCAATTCCGAGTTCATCGAGCAGGCTCCCAATTTGTGGGCCACCACCATGGACAACAACCGGATTTATCCCAACGAGTTTCATGAGGACAACGTCCCTTGCAAACCCGAATTTTAGCTCATCCTCAGTCATCGCGTTGCCACCGTATTTGATCACGATGGTTTTACCTGTGAACCTTTGAATATATGGGAGTGCTTCGGTCAGTACCGATGCAATGTTCATTGCTGAATCTTTAGTCAGTGTCATGGCAGTTACTCGAAGTTCAGGTCTGATTTTACTTCCTGGAGTAACTCCCGAAAGGCGCTTTTTATATTTTCCAGAGATTCGTCTGAGTCTGCTTCGAACCGAAGTGTCAGTGCCGGTTGCGTATTTGAGGCCCTGACCAATCCCCATCCATCCGCGAAATCTACCCTTAATCCGTCAATTGTAGTGAGCGTTGCATCTTCAAAATCAGCGGTTTCGACCAGGGTTTCTATCAGCGAAAACTTCTCACGGTCTTTAACTGCCACGTGGATCTCTGGGGTAGCTACGCTGGTGGGAAAATTTGCCAATAGGTCAGACAGGCTATCTCCCTGGGACCCAACAATTTCAAGCAGGCGCGCAGCCGAGTAAAGGCCATCGTCAAAGCCAAACCATCGTTCAGAGAAACAAATGTGGCCCGATAGCTCTCCGCCCAACAATGCATCTGTGTCAGCGATTTTCTGCTTAATAAAAGAATGGCCACTTCTGCAGATAATAGGGCGGCCGCCGAAGCCACTAATAACGCTGTTAAGGTGTCTCGTACACTTAACGTCGTAGACCACATCTGAGCCGGGATTACGTGAGACAATATCCTTGGCGAAGAGCATTAGTAATCTGTCAGGCCATACTATTTGACCTTCAGCTGTGACCGCTACCAGTCGATTTCCGTCCCCATCCAGGGCAATACCAAGATCCGCGCCCTGAGACTGCACCGTTGCAATAAGGTCCTTCAGGTTCTCAGGCCTGGTCGGGTCAGGATAGTGGTTTGGGAAGCTGCCATCAACCTCGCAGTACAGCGGAACGGTCTCGCAACCCAGGATATCAAGTAGTTCCGGGGCGATACCACCGGCAATACCATTGCCGCAGTCAATTACAACTTTCAGCGGCTGGGCTACAACCACATCGTAGGATATGGCGTCGATGTATTCCTGCGTGAAATCTGCTGCAGAAACAGTGCCTCTTCCAGTAGAGAAGTTGTTTTCCTGGAGTCTCTGAAAAAGGGCGCTGATCTCATGGTCAACCAGACTCTTGCCTTCAAGGACCACCTTAAACCCATTGTGATCAGGCGGGTTGTGGCTGCCCGTAACCATCACGCCGCTTTTCGTGTCCGAGTTACTGGTCGCATAATATAGAACGGGTGTTGGGACTGAGCCGATATTCAAAACGTCCCTGCCACTGGAGGCGATCCCTTCAATTAGTGCTTCAGCCAGTGCCGGACTATACTCGCGGCCGTCGTAGCCGACGAGTAGACTTTGTTCGCCCCTGTTACCAGCTTCGGAGCCAATGGCGAGCCCTATCTGGCGAGCAATGTCTTCGTTGATTGATTTACCGACGATTCCGCGAATGTCAGAGGCGCGAAAGATATGTTCGATAGAGGCAAGGTGGTCGCTTGCTTTGTTTGCTTTTTTAACCCCCGAATCAAAATCGTCTACCTCAAATTCTTCGACCTCCTCAAACAGATCATCATCGGTCATTTTGATGTTGACGGTGAGTGCGCCTTTGGGAGGATGGACCCTTTTAGATTGACTCTTTGCTGACGCGGGTTTGCTGTCGTCGGTCTTCGCAGGGGGATAGTTCCGTAGCTTCTTCAGCTTACTATCCAGGTAGGCAAACCCTGGCAACGTATAATTAACCTTGTTGTCGTAGTTTCCACCGGTTACTCGTCCGATCTGGTTTCCGATCAGTATAAGGTTCTGCTGTATTAATGTGCGTGTCTGTACTGCACCAAAGGCTGTACCCCCGAGAGCAATCAGCAGCATTGCGATTCCGGGTAGCAGGTATGTCAGGAAGCCAGCGGGTGAGTTACCTGATATAGCTGCCGATGGTGAATACTGTAGAGTCCAGTGCGGGTTATTTAATGCGCTTGTTATGGCGGGCCCTGTACCGGCCGTTCCTGAGGTCGCGATTGCCATGTCAGCAACGCCCACCGCCTGAATAACCCAAACCTGACCTTTTGTACCATCGGTTAGGTTTGCACTGATGGACAGGGCGTTGAAATAGACAAACAAAGTACCCTGGATATTGCCATCACCGCGTTTGATTGGGGCAGCAGCGATGATCCATTTCTCTCCTTTGAGCTGTGGTTGAGAGCTGATCGCCTCGGGAGAAACCGGTTCTCCTGCTTCAATGCCTTTGACCATATCCAGCGCGATAAAATTAAATGGTGGGAAGCCCTGATCGATTATGGCCTGGCCGGTAGGAATTAGCCGCACTTTTTCAGCGAAGGGTAGAATCTGAGCGATAGTCAGCTCTGCTGCCGATAGGTCAGCGATGGAGCCGGTAATCGTGTTAGTGGCCAGAGCGCTAGATGCGATTTTACCCAGCTGCTCGATGAGTTGGGTTTCTTTGATATTAACCTGCTGTGCGATCTCTTCGGCTAATGCCTGGCTAAGTGTGGACTGATGTGAGCCATTGATGCCTGATTGAAGTACAAAGACGGACAACAGGCTCGTGACAACGAATCCACCGATCACCGCGACGCTGGGAATCATGCCAAAAACTTTTAGGTGTTTGTTTGCCACTTTGGCGCCTTAACCTAGCCCTGAGGACCCAAATCCCTCGGCACCTCTGTCGGTTGATAAGAATTCGCTGACGACACTAAACTCGATTTGTTGAACTGGTACCACGACCAGTTGAGCGATCCTGTCCCCGGGCTCAATCGTAAAATTGCTGGCGCCGCGATTCCAGGCTGAGATCATCAGTTCACCTTGGTAGTCTGAGTCGATTAGTCCTACCAGATTCCCCAGAACGATACCGTGCTTATGGCCGAGCCCGGAACGAGGCAATATCAATGCCGCGTAGCCAGGATCTGCAACGAAGATCGCGATACCGGTAGGAATCAGTGAGGTCTCTGCTGGTGCCAGGTTAAGTGATTCATCAAGGCAGGCTCGCAGGTCCATGCCTGCTGAGCCAGGTGTTGAATATGACGGTAACGGAATATCGTCGCCGATTCTTGAATTAAGGATTTTGACCTGCAGGCTTTGCATTAGGCCTCCGCTATCTGTTCGGCGATCAGCTCAATGAGTTTCCTGGACAGGTTTTCTTTTGACATTTTCGGCTGCTGCGCTTCTGTAGTCCCGGTAATAGTCCCGGTACTAGTCCTGGTGATAATCGTCGTCTCGTTGTGATCGCTGTTAAAACCAATCGATGTATCAGCGACGTTGTTAGCAATAATCATATCGAGATTCTTGGCGGTCAGCTTGGTGCGTGCATACTCGATGACGTTCTCGGTTTCAGCGGCGAACCCTACGGTAAAGGGGCGATTCTCGAGGTTCGCTACTGTCTTCAGGATATCCTGGTTCTGTACCAGGTTCAGCGTCAGCGCGCTGCCTGCTGATTTTTTTATCTTCTGGTTCTCGACAGAGACAGGTTTGTAGTCGGCAACTGCGGCAACGCCGATGAAAATATCAGCATCGCTTATTGAAGACATAACAGCCTCCAACATTTCATCCGCGGACTGGACAGCGACAACCGTTGCTCTGTCTGGGGCATTTATATTGGTTGGGCCTGAGATCAGCGTTACTCTCGCTCCTGCCTCTATCGCAGCAAGTGCCAGAGCGTAACCCTGTTTGCCGGAACTGTGGTTGCTGATATAGCGAACCGGGTCAATTGCTTCCCGGGTTGGACCGGCCGTAATGACAACATGGCGACCGCCCAGACTGGCAGTTCTAAATCGGGACGCAAGAGCGGTGACGATCTCTGGAACATCCATCAATCGACCTGCGCCTGTTTCGCCACAAGCCTGCAGACCAACGCCTGGTTCAAGCAGGGAAACCCCCCTTTGCTTTAGTAACTGCGTGTTCTGTTGTGTACTTGGCTTAGCCCACATGGCCTGATTCATCGCCGGTGCGATAATCACGCCACATTCTGCGGCAAGGCAGATCGTGGTTAGCAGGTCATCGCCGTGGCCTGCAGTCAGCCGTGCAATAAAGTCAGCGGTCGCCGGTGCAACCAACACCACGTCAGCCCAGCGGGCCAGCTCAATATGCCCCATGACCGATTCGGTCTCGGTATCCAGTAGATCCAGATGGACGGGATGATTAGAAAGCGCCTGCATGGTGAGTGGCGTGATAAATTCCTGGGCGGATCGTGTCATGACGACACGTACGTCGGCGCCGTCGTCCTGCAGTCTCCTGACAAGGTCTGCGCTTTTGTACGCAGCAATTCCGCCGGTAACACCCAGCAGAACCCTTTTGTTCGTAAGACGATTCACTACCATTCTTCCGTGCTTATAGGTGATGGCTGATAGCTGGTAGCCAAAGGCGGTAATTACGGGACCAGATTCAATCCATATCCCACAATTTCCTTGAGGCAACACAGGTTAGCATAGCTTTGCTTCGAAGTGGTTACTTACTATTTACGTTTTACAAAGGAGGGTCAAGCTATGATGCCTAGAGAGAAACTCGTTAAAAATGGTGTTGAATCTCTTTCCGACAGTGAGCTCCTTGCTATCTTTCTGCGAACCGGGTTGCCGGGGTCGGGAGTGCTTGTTCTGGCTGACCAACTGCTTGCGGAATTTCAGGGACTCAGGGGATTGATGCAGGCGAATGAAACAGAGCTAACAAGCTGCCGCGGTATTGGGCCAGCGAAATCCGCTCAGTTGTCTGCAGCGCTTGAGATGACTCGCCGCTTTCTTCAAGCTGGTATGGAAAAGGGCGAATCCATTAGCGATCCAGAAATTACCCGCCAGTTTCTGCAGATCCAGTTACGCGGCTATACCAGAGAGGTGTTTGCCTGCCTTTTCCTCGATAACCAGCATCGGCTGATCAAATACGAGGAACTTTTCTTCGGGACAATAGATGGAGCCAGCGTGCATCCGCGTGAAGTTGTTAAGAAAGCCCTGGAGTTCAATGCCGCTGCAGTTATTTTTGCGCATAATCACCCCTCGGGAATTTCGGAACCTTCCCAGGCAGATAAGAGAATTACGGAGCGCCTATGCTCTGCGCTGGGACTTGTGGAGATCCGGGTTCTTGATCATTTGGTTGTGGGGGATACAGAGATCACGTCTTTTGCAGAACGCGGGCTGTTGTGATGGGTTTTATTACGGTCGTCTACCAGGCAGGTTTACCCCGCTGACCTTGAACAGGGGTCCCTTTTAGGTCGTACCAGGTAGCGCTGAGGCCTCTCCTCGCTGTTCGAAATCACGAAACAGCCCTGAGCGTTATCGACAGCCCTGAGCGTTATCGACAGCCCTGAGCGTTATCGACAGCCCTGAGCGTTACCTGGATCAATGTTGATGGGACCTGTTGAGGATATCGGGGTAAAATTTCTCAGTAGACGTCCATAGACTGCTCTGTTCAGGTAGCCGGATATCAACATAAACTAGACGTCCAAAGACGGTTCTGGTATAAAGCACCGCTGTCACGTCGTAGCGTTAGGATGAAATTTTTGTCCTCGCAGCAAGTCATTGAATTTAAAGGTAAATTGACATGTCCAGAGAATGTCAGGTAACAGGCAAACGTCCGGTTAGCGGAAACAATGTTTCCCATGCAAATAACAAAACCCGAAGGCGTTTTTTGCCAAACATACATGATCATCGTTTTTGGCTGGAAAGTGAAAATCGGTTTGTGAAACTCCGGGTATCGGCAAAGGGTATGCGTATTATTGACAAGCTGGGTATCGACCAGGTGGTAAGCGATATTCGAGCCAAGGGACAAAAGGTCTAGTCATGAGAGAAAAGATTAAACTGGTTTCTTCTGCAGGTACGGGTCACTTCTATACGACCGACAAGAATAAGCGAACGATGCCTGACAAAATGGAGATCAAAAAATTTGATCCCGTTGTCCGCAAGCACGTGATCTACAAAGAATCCAAGATCAAGTAATCGTGATGCTCGCAGCTGCGAGCGTCCTTTGTTTCTGTTATTTGCTGACCTTATGGCTTTAGGCAGGTTCTGTGCCTGAGCTTCCAGAGGTCGAAACAACACGTCGGGGTATTGAACCCCATATCGTCGGCAAGGCGATCAAATCTGTGGTTGTTCGCCAGCCGAGTCTGCGTTGGCCTGTTTCTCCGGAACTCTCCCAGGTAATGACCGGCAACAGGGTCACCGGGATAAGCCGTCGAGCCAAGTATCTGCTGTTCAGTACAAACACCGGGCGAATGATGGTTCACCTGGGCATGTCCGGTAGCCTGCGAATTACTAATGGCTCAACTGCCTTAAAAAAGCATGATCATATTGATATCGTCTTCGATGATGGCACAGTTTTGCGCTATCACGATCCGAGGCGATTTGGCTCGGTCTTCTGGATTCCTGAGGGTAGCAGTCACGAACTGATCGATAGTCTTGGGCCGGAACCCTTATCTGATGAGTTCAATGGGAGCTATCTCTACGAGCTTTCAAGGCGCCGTAAGCTGGCGATCAAACTGTTTATCATGAACAGCAAGGTGGTTGTAGGCGTTGGTAATATCTATGCCAACGAGGCCTTACACGCGGCTGGAATCAGGCCTGACCGACTCGCGGGGCGGGTTTCACGAGACAGGTACGCAACGCTCAGCCAGGAAATCAAAGACGTGCTTACAAGCGCCATCTCTAGCGGGGGTACTACTTTAAGGGACTTTGTCAGGGAGGACGGCACTCCCGGCTACTTTAAGCAGAGCCTGCTGGTATACGGCCGTGGAAACGAACCTTGTCTGAACTGCGGGCGTGGGCTTCAGGAAGTAAGGATCGGTAACCGAACAACGGTGTTCTGTACCAAATGCCAGCGTTAACCGATCTCTTTGTTCTTTAGCGCTGTGGCGACGGAGGGATGAACGAATTGCGTAATGTCTCCACCGTACCCGGCAATCTGGCGTACCAGGGATGATGAGATATAGGAATTTTCCTCAGATGGGGCAAGAAATATGGTTTCTATTCTCGGTTGCAACGCCCGGTTCATATTGAGCATCTGAAACTCATAGTCGAAGTCTGTGACAGTTCGAATACCTTTGAGTATTACAGAAGCGCCAATCTCATTGGCAAAATCTACGGTCAGAGTATTAAACCCAACCACTTCCACATTTTTGATATGTGATAGTACCTCTTGAGCGAGATTCACCCTTACTATCAGTTCACCGGGTGACTTGTGAGGACTGGTAGCAATGCCGAGTACTACGTGATCAAACAAAGTTGCTGCCCGTTCAACGAGGTCTGCGTGACCGTTGTGAATTGGGTTGAATGTGCCAGGGTAAAGAACTGTAGTCATGTCAGCTTATCGTGATTTGGCGAAATCGACATCATACAGATGGGCTTACGACGATATCAACTGGTAATACAAAGACTATAGTGCACTGATCCTGTGTATTCTTGTCGGTATAAATTCCATTGATTGGGAAGATCGCCGGTTTCCAGCGCTACGGGTGTTTCCAAATAAACAAACTTACGAGCAATCTGCCGAACAGCGAGGTGCTCCAGGACAGCAGGTATCACATTTGACGCGAAAGGTGGGTCGATGAAAATAAGATCAAAACCGGTGTCGCATTGGCCCAACCAGTTCATTGCGTTCGATTTGATGTTATCGAACCTGTTCGGATCGGCATCGAGTAGAGCCAGGTTCTGTGAGATACGTGAGGAAGCGGCCTCGTTGCTTTCTATCAGGGTGACATGGTTAGCACCGCGAGACAGGGCTTCGATCGATAACACACCGCTTCCCGCAAAAAGGTCCAGGCAGTCCGCGCCCCTGATATCATGCATTAACCAGTTGAAGAGCGTTTCCCTGACACGGTCACCCGTTGGTCGGATGCCATCGTGTTCAGGAAAAGTAATTTTGCGACCGCGCCAATTTCCGCCGATAATTCGAAGCGTGCGATCTTGATGCTTCATGAAATTACACCGCCTTGCGGATGGTCTTCATCAATCTGGGTCATGGGATACAACTTCTAGGGATTTATGCAGTCTATGCCAACTAATGTTGCAGATGAAACGAGTGAAGACAAGGTTGGTTTTTTCAAGCGCCTCAAGTCAGGTCTGGGGAAAACCCGCAACAAATTGTCCGAGGGAATACAAAGTGTCTTTATGGGTGAAAAAACCCTGGATGAGGAGATGCTGGAAGAGTTGGAAACCATTCTCCTGACCTCAGATGTCGGCGTTTCTGCTACGCAGGAAATAATTGGCGATCTGACAAAAAAAGTGGGCCGCAAAGAATTAACAGATGCCACGGCAGTCTATCACCATCTGCAGGAAACCCTGGTGGACCTGCTGAGACCCGTCGAACTCGTCCTTAAAACAGATTCGAATCATCCTTTTGTCATTCTAATGGTCGGGGTAAACGGGGTAGGTAAGACAACCACCATTGGCAAGCTTGCGAAACTTTTTCAAGCGGAAGGGAAGTCAGTCATGCTCGCCGCGGGTGATACTTTTCGTGCTGCGGCGGTTGACCAGTTGCAGATTTGGGGAGAGCGCAATGAAGTCCCTGTTATCGCACAGGATACAGGCGCAGACAGCGCGTCAGTTGTCTTTGACGCCGTTGCCGCAGCACGCGCAAGAAACATTGATGTATTGATTGCTGACACGGCTGGGCGATTGCAAAACAAGAAGAACCTGATGGATGAGCTGACAAAGATCATGCGGGTACTTCAAAAGATCGATCCAACTGCTCCTCACGAAGTGATTCTCGTGCTGGATGCAGGTACAGGCCAGAATGCATTGTCGCAGGCACGAGAATTTCAGAAAGCCGTTGATGTATCCGGCCTTGTTCTGACCAAGCTCGATGGCACGGCCAAGGGCGGAGTGATTTTTGCACTGGCGCAGCAATTGAAAATCCCAATCCGGTATGTCTGTGTGGGGGAGAAAATTGATGATCTGCGTCCCTTTTCGGCTGAAGAATTTGTGACAGCTCTCTTTGAATAATTTTAGAGTTTGAGTAGCGATGATACGTTTCGATGAAGTCAGCAAGAGATACGACGGTGGCTCGGAAGCGCTATCCAGGGTCAGTTTTGAGTTGGCTGATGGGGAGATGTCATTCCTTACGGGTCATTCTGGCGCCGGTAAAAGCACTCTGATGAAGCTGATTATCCTGATGGAAAGAGCGAGTCAGGGTCAGGTAATCGTAAACGGAACTAACCTCAACCGGGTATCCCGGCGCCAGGTACCAGCCGTGCGTCGAAATGTGGGGGTTGTATTTCAGAACCATCAGCTTTTGTTTGATCGAACCGTTTATGACAATGTGGCACTCCCACTGACAATCGCTGGATTTTCGCCCAAAGAGGTTGGCAGACGGGTGCGGGCAGCCCTCTCCAAGGTTGGGTTATCTGACAAAGAGAAAAAGTACCCGGTTGCGTTGTCAGGTGGTGAACAACAAAGGGTGGGCATAGCCCGCGCGGTCGTTAACAAACCGCCGCTATTATTAGCCGATGAGCCAACGGGAAACCTGGACCCAGAGCTGTCACAGGAAATTATGGATCTGTTCAGTCAGTTCAACCAGGTGGGCGTCAGTGTTCTGATTGCGACCCATGACCTGGACCTTGTCCAGCGAATGGCAAAACGAGAACTGATTTTACGACAAGGTAAAGTCGTTAGCAGCGTGATCGCATGAGGTCGGGAGCGGGTGCAACGGTCGCCAAAACGGGTCGCCGAGACCGTTTGGTTGCCTGGATATCACACCATCAGCGTGTCTGCCTCTCGACGTTAGCTGAGCTGCTTGGGAATCCATTTGCCAGCTTGATGACCTGGCTGGTTATCGGCATTGCCCTTGGCCTGCCCTTGATTCTTTATGTGGTGCTGCAGAATGTTTCTTCTATTAGCGGTGACTGGGGCGGTAAGCCAAGGGTTACCCTTTACCTGGCTCAGGAGGTTACCCTTGAGGCAGGACAGGCGCTTGCAAGGGAAATTGAGCAACGCGCTGATATAGACGAAACCGAGTTTGTGTCATCGACAAGCGCGTTGCAGGAATTTCAGCGAAGGTCAGGGTTTGGTGATGTTTTATCCTCACTCGATCGGAATCCACTTCCTCATGTTATCGAGGTCGTACCTGCAAACCCTGATCCCCTTGATCTGGGTAAGTCGGTTAGCGCCTGGAAGGCAAACTTGCTCGTAGGGAATGTCTCGGTTGACCTCCAGTGGCTTGAACGATTGTTCGCGCTGTTGGTTTTTGCCGAAAGGCTGGTGACCGCTCTCGCAATTGTTCTTGGTCTGGGTGTCATGTTAATCATGGGCAACACGATCCGGCTAGCGATTGAGAACCGGCGCCAGGAAATTGAAGTAATCAAACTTGTCGGAGGCACAGATGCATTTGTGCGACGTCCCTTTCTCTATCTGGGATTCTGGTATGGGTTGGGCGGCGCAGTCACAGCATTTTTTCTATTGCAGACGAGCCTTTATTTTCTTTCTACACCTGTCGAGATGCTGGCCCAGAGCTACAGGGATGACTTTGCACTTCAGGGCCCGGGTTTTCTTGGTAACTTGCTGTTGCTGGTAGCGGGTTCGATCCTTGGCATCATTGGATCTGTGCTTGCCGTATCGAGGCATCTTGCCGATATTGAGCCCGGATAGGCAGGTGAACAGCGCAATATGGGATTAGCAGTCTGGAAACCAGAGTGCTAGACTTCGCTCCCCTAAAACTTTAGTCATTGCTTTCACGGCTATTTGCCATCACTCGGAATGACGATTATTTGATATGAAGGTGTCTAACGAACTTACACCCATGCCAGTACTATCTCCGGGCGACAGCCTGGAAGCTTACGTGCAGGCTGTAAACGGCATTCCGGTACTGACTTCCGAGCGTGAACGTGAGTTGGCAGAACAGTTGTTTGGTGACGGTGATCTGGACTCTGCCAGGCAGTTAGTGATGGCTCACTTACGATTTGTGGTATATGTGGCAAAGGGTTATTCAGGTTACGGCTTATCAGAAGCAGACCTGATTCAGGAAGGAAACGTGGGGCTGATGAAGGCAGTGCGTCGTTTTAACCCGGAATTTGGTGTTCGGCTGGTTTCCTTTGCTGTTCACTGGATCAAGGCAGAGATTCACGAGTTTATTTTGAAGAACTGGAGAATCGTCAAGATAGCGACGACAAAACCCCAGCGGAAATTATTCTTCAATCTCAGGAGTGCGAAGAAGCGTCTTGGTTGGATGAACGATACCGAGGTCCGTGACGTTGCAGAGCAGCTTGGTGTCGCGCCTGAAGATGTGCGCCAGATGGAAACAAGACTCTCAGCCCGTGATGAAGCCTTCGAACTGGATTCTGATGAAGATGACGGTTTTACACCCTCTCATTACCTCACAGACGAGACACTTGATCCGGCGGTGATCACGGAAAAAGAGAGTTTTGCAGGTGCCCAGAGTCGAAAACTGGCGAAGAGTTTTATTGATCTCGATGAACGGTCACGCGAAATCATTCAGCGTCGATGGTTAACGGATAGCAAAACGACGCTCCAGGAGCTCGCTGACCAATTTGGAATCTCTGCAGAAAGAGTACGTCAGCTCGAACAAAATGCACTCAAGAAACTGAAACTCAGTTTTAGCTAACAAGCGCCAGGCTTTTTTCATCGTGACACTAAAAATCGCATTTCTATTTGCAGCCTTTGCCGGAGCGCTTGGCGTTGTACTTGGCGCATTTGGTGCGCATGCGCTTCGTGGGAGCATTGAGCCGAGGTTAATTGAAACCTTTCAAACGGCCGTTCAGTATCAATTGATTCATGCACTCGCGTTGCTGTTGGTGTCGCTCACGATGGGATGGCTAGGCCAAAGTCTGTCATTCGAGATTAGCGCCTATGCATTCATGGCAGGGATCATACTTTTCTCCGGCAGTCTCTATGGGTTAGTGCTTACTGAAATGAGATGGCTGGGTCCTGTTACACCGCTAGGTGGTTTGTGTCTTATCGTTGGTTGGCTCGCATTGCTGGTTGGCGGATTTCGCCAGATTGCCTGATCGATTGCGAGGGATTAAGTCCTTTGTGCTCCGGCAGGGCCGGCTGACTCCAGGTCAGACCCGGGCGCTGAAACTGCATTGGCCGAAGTTCGGCAGGGCAATTGACGACGGTATGCTTAACCCCCGAACCCAGTTCTCGGACGCTGGACCACTGCACCTGGAAATCGGTTTTGGCATGGGAGACTCCCTTGCAGAGCAGGCGCGATCAAATCCCACTGTTAATTATGTCGGCATAGAAGTTCACCGTCCTGGTGTTGGGCATATCCTGATGCTGATTGACGATTACGAACTGGATAACCTGCGCCTTTATTCTGAAGACAGCATAGATGTATTGAGGGAAGTGATTCCGGCGAAAAGTCTCGATGCTGTTCAGGTGTTTTTCCCGGACCCCTGGCCGAAGAAAAAGCACCATAAGCGGCGAATTCTCAATCGCAACTTTGTAGATCTAATAGAAACAAAACTCAACGCTAACGGGTTAGTTCATATCGCGACTGACTGGCAGCCCTACGCCGAAGAAATCGAATCCTTGTTTGGTTCGATTACGCAGTTTAATCGGGTTGCTGCGCCTTTGAGGCCTCAGACGAAATTTGAACGAAGGGGCATGAAACTCGGACATACAATATTCGACCTTGCTTATCGGCTAGTCGACTAACATCAACAAATCATTCAGGAAAAGACGACCCTTTTCAGTCGGTATGATTTGATTAATGCTTCGAACTAGAAACCCCTTTGGTATCGCCTGCTCAAGGAAGGAGTCGAGTAAACCGGGACTCAAGCCCGTCGTTTCCTCAAACAGTGAGAGATCAAACCCATTGGTCAACCGAAGTGTATTTAGCAGAAACTCGAGTTTGAGGTCATTGGAATCCACGATTTTTGATTTACCTTCCGGATGTTGAAGATATTCTGTCGGCATCCTGTTCTTGGTCGTACGAATTACCTGGTTAGCCCTGCTGATTTTTCCGTGGGCGCCTGCGCCGATCCCCAGGTAATCCCCAAACTGCCAATAGTTCAGGTTGTGCCGCGATTCCTCCGAGGGTAAAGAATATGCAGAGACTTCGTATTGTACGAAGCCAGCAGATTTGAGCAGATCGTTACCGGCAATAAATATATCTTCCAGTACAGGGTCCTTTGGTAAAACGGGAGGGTACTTGTAGAACCGGGTGTTCGGTTCGATCGTCAGTTGATACCAGGAGATGTGTTCAGGCTCGAGTTCGATAGCCCAGTTCAGATCGTTCAGTGCATTCTCCAGGGTTTGGCCGGGCAGACCGTGCATCAGGTCTATATTGATTCGGTTAAACCCAGCTTGCCTTGCACCATCGTACGCCAGTTCGATTTCACCTGGGCCGTGAATCCTGCCCAGCCGGGCGAGCGCGTCAGCGGAAAAGGACTGCGCTCCGATGCTCAGCCGATTAACGCCTGCTTCGTGATAGCCATCAAAGTGCTCCTGGTCAAAAGTTCCCGGATTAGCTTCCAGGGTGATCTCAGATTTGCTGATATCAAAACGGTCCTTAATACCGGTGAATAGATTGCTAATGGCTTCGGGTGAAAACAGGCTTGGTGTTCCCCCCCCCATAAAGATTGATCGAAGGGTTGTGCGCGACTCTGACTCAATCTCAAACTCCAGATCGCGAAGTAGTGTTTCAACATACCGGGTTTCGGGAATCTCGCCTTTTAGCTCGTGTGAATTGAAATCACAGTATGGGCACTTTCGGGCGCACCATGGGAAATGGATGTACAGGCTAAGTGGCGTATCGATCACTGAGTAGTCCAGATAATGCTGCGAGCGCCTGTCCGCGATGGCTAATCGAATTCTTCTGCTCACTGGTCAGTTCAGCTGCCGTTTTACCAAGAGATGGTATCCAGAAGATTGGGTCGTAGCCGAATCCGTGGTCGCCCGAGGGTTCATGTGCGATCTCTCCTTCCCACCTGGCCTCAGTAATGATCGGGGTCGGGTCCTCGGCCGCCTCCATATGAACCAGCACGCAATAAAAAAAAGCGCGTCGATCAGACGCCCCTTCAAGCGCTGAGCGGAGCTTCAAAAGGTTATCGATATCAGTTGCTTCCGGTCCTGCGTATCGAGCTGAATAAATTCCCGGGTCACCCGACAGAAACGGAACGCAAAGACCAGAGTCGTCGGCGATGGCTGGGAGACCGGTAGCAAGGCTGGCATGTTTGGCCTTGATAATCGCGTTCTCTATGAAAGTCGTGCCTGTTTCAATCGGTGATTCCACGCCAAGATCCTTCTGCAGGACGAGTTCAAAGTGCGCCGGCAGAAGTACTCCGATTTCTTCAGCCTTGTGCTGGTTGCCACTCGCAAGGACGAATTTCATTAATCGTATCGCCTGACAAAGTTAATAGGTACCGACTCGATCGCATTCAATTGAACGTCAAGATTGAATCTCAGGATGTCGTGTTCGAGAGCAAGATAACTTGCCAGGTAGTAGATTGCGTCGGCCTCATTGACCTCATCGAATACCAGTTCAAATCGTTGGTTCAACAAGTTGATGACATGGCCGGATATGGAGGCGGTAGCGGGTATACCTTGCTTTAACACTGAAAGGTTCAGAACGATTCTTTTCTCTGAGCGGACGATGCCATGAGCGCTTGCGACATCCGGCGGGATGATTAGGCTAGAGAAAGTCGTAAAGTGAATTCTGTGTTCACCGTGATCGAGGTATCGCGCCGCCAAGGCAGGTGTCGAGCCAAGGCAGCAGAACAATAACAGTAGAAGTTTGAGGTGCATTAAAGCCCCAGTATCAGGCCCTGGGGTATACCAAGCATAGACGCGAGGGGACGAATGACCAGATAGGAATCGATCAGGGTTATCGCGACGAATACGAGAATAATTGAGAAATCCATACCGCCCATCGGGGGCAGTAGTTTTCTTGCAGGTGCGCATACTGGCTCGGTCAGCTGGTTAACCAGAGCCATCGCCGGGTGGTTTGAGTAAGGTGCAACCCAGCTTGCGATCACCATAATGATAAGTGAGAAGTAATAAATTTTGAAAATTGTTGAAAGCAGTCCGACAAGTGACCAGGCGATATAGACCGGATGGAAGGCATATCCACCGCTGAGGAACATGACAAGTGATATCGCCAGCAGTTGCACAACCAGTGTGACAAACAATGTTGAAACGTCTACTCCACGGATGGTTGGGAGTATTTTCTTTAAGGGCTTTACCGGGGGGTCTGTGACCTTGACTATGGCCTGGCAGATAGGATTGTAATAATCCACACGTGAAAGCTGCATAAGAAATCGTAATAAGAGCAGAATCACATATAGCCCTGCAAAGGTCTGTATCAGAAATACTCCGGCGCCTAATAAATTCTGTGTCATTCAATTAATCCTGGATGCTGTATATAGATTATAGGCTATTTTTTCTCAGTTCTTTGATAGCTCAACGGATCGGGTTCTGGCCGCGTTCACCGCGCCTCTCACTGCCTCTTCAAACTTAACTGACTGGAAGTGCTCTATCGCCGCCTGGGTGGTGCCACCAGGCGAAGTTACCTGTTTTCTTAAGGTTCCAGCGTCGGATTCACTTTGCTTTGCCATCACAGCTGCGCCAAGTGCGGTCTGAAGGACCAGTTGTGTCGAGACTTCCGTGCTTAGCCCTTCCGCGACACCAGCATTAATCATTGACTCCATCATCAGGAAGAAATAGGCGGGGCCACTGCCAGATACTGCCGTGACGATATCAAGTTCAGCCTCAGTATCCACCCAGAGTGACTCGCCCACCGATGTCAGTACTGAGGTGGCTGATGCTCTTTGCTCTGCGGTAACCGCTGGGGAGGCGAACAATGCGGTCATACCTGTTTTGACGAGGGCGGGCGTATTGGGCATGCACCTGACCAGCGCCGTGGCCACAGGCAATCGGCTCAGCATGTTAGCGGTGGTGATACCGGCAGCGACACTGATAAACAGTTTCCCCTGGCTTGAGGTTGAAATTTCATCGAGCAGATCAAGAACGACATCAGGTTTAACACACAACATGACGATGTCTGCCTTGGAGATAGCGTCGGTATTACTGGATGCGATTGCAACACCCTGACCGCGAGCTCTCTCACGGCAGTGCTCGATGGGATCGAAGGTGAATAGCGAGTGACCATCAGAAATCAGGCCGCCCATGATTGCGTTTGCAATGTTGCCTGCCCCCAGGAATGCAATTGTCGACATGTTGGTAATTATCCTTTTATTGTGTAAGTAGAAGGTGTTGGCGGTTTGTTTCTGGGACCAAAGATAGCAGTGCCGATTCTAATCCATGTTGCGCCTTCTTTGATGGCTTCAACAAAGTCATTGGTCATACCCATTGACAGCTGGTTGAATTCGGGCAACCCGTATCGTGATTCTATTTCATCTTTCAGCTCGCGTAGCTCACGGAACGTGGCAGCCTGCGCTGAGTGGTCGTTGGTGGGAGCGGGTATTGTCATCAGCCCCCGCACTGAAATTTGGTCAAAAGCCGCGATCTGTCCAGCCAGTCTTATCGCCTCATCGGGATTGACACCCAGCTTCTGGTCTTCGTCGGAAAGATTAACCTGGATCAGGCAATTCAGACGGCCGAGCGTCGGCTCCCGCTGCTCGGATAGGCGCTTCGCAACCTTTGCTGTGGCAATGCCATGCACCCAGCCGAACTTATTAGCGATGTCGCGGGTTTTATTACTCTGGATTCCGCCGACAAAATGCCAGATAGCCTCAGGAAATGCTGAAACCTTTGGTCGTGCGTCCTGCAGGTAGCTTTCGCCAAAGTGCTCTTGACCAGCATGGATGGCACTCGCGACGGCATCGACACCCATGGTTTTGCTTACGGCAAGCAGGTTCACACTAACCGGATTCCGGTTCGCGATCTGACAGGTTTTGACTATTTCTTCCCTGATGGCCGCGATTCGTGATTGGATATCTGTCATAAAAAGGGGATGTATTGGGTGAGCCGCCAGTATTGGTTACTTTGAAGGTGACATAAAGCCCTGACTTTAGTTGATTGTCATTCGGTCAGGGCTTTTATCCCGGCTGCAGATTGTCCATTGCAGAGGTATACTGCCTTTTAATTGCCGCGCTGCGGCTTTAACGCGATAGGAAGATGCGATGGACATAACTGAGTTACTGGCATTTAGCGAGAAGCAGGGAGCATCTGATTTACACTTGTCGGCGGGATTGCCCCCCATGATTCGCGTCGACGGTGATATCCGTCGAATCAACTTGCCCGCACTGGATCATAAGGAAGTTCATGGGTTGATTTATGAAATCATGAATGACAAGCAGCGCAAGGATTATGAAGAGTTTTTTGAGTGTGACTTTTCTTTTGAGGTTCCGGGCGTCGCGCGATTCAGGGTAAACGCATTCAAT
The DNA here is from genome assembly GCA_012961165.1 of Gammaproteobacteria bacterium. Classification (GTDB taxonomy): domain Bacteria; phylum Pseudomonadota; class Gammaproteobacteria; order Pseudomonadales; family Azotimanducaceae; genus UBA9659. The sequence continues at coordinate 18,269 of DTZW01000194.1, forward strand.
CAGAATCGGGGCGCTGGTGGTGTCTTTAGGACCATTCCATCAAAGGTTCTCACCATGGAAGATCTGGGTATGGGGGAAATCTTTCGTGATATCTCCGAGACTCCGCGCGGCATGGTGACTGTTACTGGACCAACGGGTTCCGGTAAAAGTACATCGCTGGCGGCGATGCTGGACTATATTAACAACTCCCGCTACCAGCATATCCTTACCGTCGAAGATCCGATCGAGTTTGTACATGAAAGCAAAAAGTGCCTGATAAACCAGCGTGAGGTTCACAGGGATACCCTGGGGTTTAACGAGGCGCTTCGCAGTGCGTTGCGTGAGGACCCGGATATTATTCTGGTCGGTGAGATGAGAGATCTGGAGACAATTCGACTTGCTCTTGAAGCCGCAGAAACGGGCCACATGGTGTTCGGTACTTTGCACACATCTTCTGCTGCAAAGACCATTGACCGCGTCATTGACGTGTTTCCTGCGGCTGAAAAATCCATGGTGAGGTCGATGCTTTCAGAATCTCTTGCGGCTGTAATTTCACAGACACTGCTGAAAAGGATTGGCGGCGGTCGAGTAGCCGCGCACGAAATCATGATATGTACACCGGCGATTCGCAACCTGATTCGAGAGGACAAGGTTGCACAGATGTACTCAGCTATTCAGACAGGTGCGCAACTGGGGATGAAAACTCTGGATCAGACCTTAAAGGAGTTGCTTGAAAAAAATATCATCACCAGGGAAGCGGCGCAGGAAAAAGCCAAGATGCCAGCCGACTTCCAGTAAGTGCCAACCAGTCATAACAGGTGCATCGCTATTTCAGGTTTAAAGGTATTCTTCCTCAATTTGGAGAAGCAGCGAAGATGATGGGTTGTAAGGTAGTCTTACTTGGTTCCGGGCGGACGATGGAAGGTGCAGGAACATGATTGATTTTGATAAGTTGTTAAAAGTCGTAGTAGAGCAAGGTGCTTCTGACCTGTTTATTACAGCGGGACTACCGCCGTCAATAAAAGTTAGTGGCAAAATGATGCCGATGTCCAAGACGGCACTGACACCTGAGCAGGCAAAGGAAATGGTTCACGCGACCATGACCGAGGCTCAGATTCAGGAGTTTGAAGCAGAGCGCGAATGCAACTTCGCCATACATTCACCGATAGCTGGCCGATTCAGGATAAGTGCTTTTTACCAGAGAAACTTTGCCGGTATGGTGTTGCGCCGAATCGAGACCGAGATTCCGTCGGTAGACGACCTGATGCTCCCCGACGCGATTAAAAAGCTCGCCATGGCTAAGCGAGGACTGATTATTTTCGTTGGTGCAACAGGTACTGGTAAATCCACGTCGCTTGCTTCGATGATTGGATATCGAAACCAGAATTCGAAAGGCCACATCATCACGATTGAGGATCCGATCGAATTTGTACACGAACACAGAGGCTGCATGGTGACGCAGCGTGAAGTCGGGGTGGATACGCCCAGCTTCGAAATAGCGCTCAAAAACACGCTTAGACAAGCACCTGATGTCATCATGATCGGGGAAATAAGAACCTTGCAAACCATGGACTACGCGGTGGCCTTTGCAGAGACCGGCCACCTGTGTCTTGCGACGCTTCACGCAAATAATGCCAACCAGGCGCTGGATCGCATTATTAACTTCTTCCCGGTGGACAGGCATAAACAGGTGTGGATGGATTTGTCACTGAACCTGCGTGGCATGGTTGCTCAGCAGCTTGTACCGACAATTGATGGCAAGGGTAGACGTGCGGCTATTGAGATCATGATCAATTCACCTCTCGTGTCGGACCTTATCCGGAAGGGTGACGTACATGCACTTAAAGCGGTCATGGCGAAGTCGACAGAGCAAGGCATGCAGACTTTCGACCAGGCATTGTTCAATCTGTACCAGGAAGGTCAGATAACACACGAGGCTGCGCTTGCATCGGCAGATTCTGCCAACGATCTCCGGTTGCTTATCAAGCTCTCGGGTGGTGTTGAACCAGAGAGCTTCAATTCTAGCCAGGGACTTTCACTGGAGGGCTCAGAGACAGACTAGGATTTGTCTGGGCCGTCTAGGTGGAATCTGCAAGCCAGGTTTCAAGAATCAATTTGGCCGCTATTGCATCGAGCTGGTCGGGGGTCTCGAACTCTCTTGCTTCGAAGGTTGAAAGTCTTTCATCCATCAATTCGATGCTGATGCCATATCGCCCATGTAAGCGCCTTGAGAACCGAGTAGCGGCTTTTGACATGTCGCTCTCGGTACCATCCATGTTGATGGGTAAGCCGACGACCAAGACGGTTGGCTGCCACTCTTCCACGAGTCGGTCTATCACTAGCCACTGTGGAATGCCGTCTCTTGCCTTCACTACGGCCACAGGCGTTGCGGTACCCGTAATTTTCTGTCCAACAGCAACTCCGATTTTTGTGGTGCCAAAGTCGAATGCCATCGCCAGCCCAGTCATCCAGACACCTCCTTAATCATCTTGTTACCCGTGTCCCGGGGTGGGAGATATCAGATTCAGGTCGACTCCAATTGACTTAGCTGCTGCCTCAGGTCGTTCGTCAAAGGGTACATTGAAGACGATGTCCCGCATGTAAGGTATCACCAGCCATACGTCGGCTTGAATTTCGTTCTCAAGTTGGCCTCCGGACCAGCCAGCGTAACCGAGCCCTGCGAGGATGTTGTCTGGCCCTCTTTGTTCGGAGATAGCGTCCAGAATATCTAACGATGTCGTCAGGGCAAGGTTGTCAGCAATGCCGATAGTACCCTCGAACATGGCTTCTGTTGTATGCAGGAAGAACAATCTGCCCTGTTCAACAGGGCCACTCTCAAGCACTGTGATGTTTGGTGGGCACCGCGCTATTTGATTGCCTAGCAGCGCTGCCAGGTCTGCATCCAGGGTTTTGTTTATCACGAGCCCAAAGGCGCCATTCCTGTTGTGCTCAATCAACAACGTAACGGTGTGAGAAAAATAGTCACCCTGCATTGTCGGCAGAGAAACCAGTAACTGTCCTGACAATGAAGTGAATTCTGACAATCTAGTAGCTCCGCAGGGAAGAGTTCTTCCTAAACTGCCAGGTTCGAATGATTTCAAGCACATCGGTTGACCGTCGTAGTTCATCTGGGAATGGGGCGTAAGGTGCTGATAGCCGAACTATCCTGACTGCTGCGTCATCCAGAACCTGGTGCCCGGATGACTCAAGGAGCTCTACCTCTTTCAAAGAACCGTCCGGCAGGATAGCTACCATTAGGCGCAGTGACCCATATAGTTTGTTCTTTCTCGCTTTCTGCGGGTAGTTAAGGTTACCGACACTTTCGATCTTGCGGCGCCAGGAGTTCAGGTAGAACGCATCTGCACTGGATGCAGTCGATAGGCTGGTTAGCCTTTTTATTCTGGGTCTTTTTGCGTAAATCTGGCGCTGACGGTCGATGCGGGCTTCGAGACTCGCAATTTCAAGCGCGCGTGCCTGGAGCGACTTCTTGTTTTCGAATTCGGCTTTTTGCGGAGCCGTTTTGGTCTCCTCACTATCCACAGTGACATTGTGATCTGTCATGGCAGTGGTTGTGATAGCTGTTTGCTTTTGCTCAACCGCCTTGTAGGAGGCACTTTGCGGGACGTCCTGACTGGTTTCGCGGATTTCAGTATCCTGAAACTGAGCCTCTGTTGGCGCGGTCATGAGTGCCTTCTCCTCCAGCGCACCGCTGCCAACCTGGTTAAACTGGGCCAGGTAGTCGGCTTTGTCGGGCCTGCGCTTGGCGCGTTGCTGGGCAAGAGTGACTTCCATTGTGTGAGTTGATGGCTTGCTGGTGACGTAGGTGAAAGTGACGCCGAGTATCAGGGCGGCATGCAGGGCAACCGCCAGAAAGACTGTAAAACTGAGTCGATCACCCGGGCTGACGGTAGCTTCGAGCCGGTTTGGAATGACTGCAGCCATTATCTGGGGAATATCGTCTTAATCAGATTTTCCAAATATCTCACTTTCGATGAACCGCATGTAGTCGCCTGCTATGTCCAGGTCGAATGCAGCGTCTAGTTCCCTGATACAGGTTGGGCAGGTGACGTTGATTTCGGTGAGATAGTCCCCGATGACGTCGATGCCCACAAAGTATAGCCCTTTTTCCTTCAGGACCGGCCCAACCTGCTCGCAGATATAGCGGTCTCGGTCGGTCAGTTCTCGCCCTACTGCTTTGCCGCCAGCGGCGAGATTGCCTCTAGTTTCTCCCTTGGCGGGTACCCGCGCTAACCCAAAGGGTACCGGCTCGCCATTTATCAGCAGAATTCTCGTATCCCCTTCTTTGATCTCTGGAATATAGCGCTGAACCATGGTTTGTACCTCGCCATGCCGGGTCAGCGTTTCGATGATGACAGACAAGTTATGTTCATCTGCTACGGCCCGGAAAATCGATGCGCCTCCCATCCCGTCCAGAGGCTTGTAGATAACATCTCCATGCTTCTGGTGGAATGACTTAAGCTTTTCCTGATTCCGGCTGACCAGGTGAGAAGGGGTGCATTGCGGGAACTGCAATGCAAACAGTTTTTCGTTACAGTCTCTGATACTAGCGGGCCGATTGAGTACCGGAACCCCAGTATTCTCAATTAATTCAAGAAGGTAGGTTGCGTAGATGTACTCCATGTCGAATGGAGGGTCCTTTCGCATTAGAAAGCAGTCGAATTCGTCTGCCTTTGCCGTCCTGCGATCTAGCACATCGAACCATTTGTCCGAATCGTCAAAGAGGGTCACGTCGGACACGAAAACAGAGACCTCCCCGTCTTCGATATAGAGGTCAGCCTGGGTAAAGACACTGACATGCCAGCCGCGATCTTGTGCAGCGAGCATCATGGCCAGGGTACTGTCCTTTTTGGGTTTTATAGAGTCGATGGGGTCCATTAGGACGCCGATACGATAGGTCAAGTTGTCTCCCCTATTGGCTCAGCTCGACATTTTTGTGAGTATCAGCACCCACTGTCAAGACTCGGTGTTATTGCGTTTGGTACCGTCTCCTGAAACGGCCAACATTGTAAACTAACTCACCTCGATTTGTGAGAGAATTCCCTTATGTCTCGGGCACTTATGGATTGAGTTTAACAACTGTGTTACAAAATGTGATGTACCTTACGGGAAGCAATGCACTTTTCGCATGTTCAGCTATTGGCGGATTCCACGAAGCGGCTTATGACACAGTACTAAGGTAGGAACTATGGACGACAATTTTGAAGGCGTGAAAGTGATGGTCATTGATGATTCAAAGACCATCCGCAGAACTGCCGAGACCTTACTGTCCAAAGAAGGATGTGAAGTCATTACAGCGACTGATGGTTTTGATGCGTTAGCCAAGATCGCAGACTCTCAACCTGCCATCATTTTTGTCGACATAATGATGCCTCGCCTCGATGGTTATCAAACCTGCGCGCTGATTAAAAACAACGTTGATTTCCAAAGCACGCCGGTCATCATGTTGTCGAGCAAGGATGGTTTATTCGATCGTGCCAAAGGACGGATTGTGGGATCCGACCAATATCTCACAAAACCGTTCAGCAAGGATGAGTTACTAAACGCAATTCGTGATCACGTTAAAACGGATTGAAGACCTAGGGCAGGGAGCCTGATAGAGATGTCGAAGATATTGTTAGTTGATGATTCTCCAACCGAAATCCATCAGTTCAAAGCGATGCTTGAATTGATGGGTCACGAGGTCATTACTGCAGAAAACGGACGAGACGGGGTGACTATGGCCATTGCAGAGCAACCGGATGTTATTCTGATGGATATAGTCATGCCTGACATGAACGGGTTCCAGGCAACGAGGCAGATCGCCAGAGGTACAGATACCAAACACATTCCGGTCATTATTGTGAGTAGCAAGAATCAGGAAACCGACAAGGTCTGGGGGCAGCGTCAGGGTGCGAAAGGTTACATAACGAAACCCGTGGATACCAATGAGCTGATTTCCGTCATGCGGGCGTGTCTGTAGCGATGAGTGAATTATCACCATTTGAGATGCTTTCGAGTCTGGCAGACAAGGCAAGGCTCAGTGCGATCGATTTGCCTTCAGCGCAGGCGACTCAAACGCTCTCGACTGGTCTTGGGTTCAACCTGCTCGGACAAAGATTTGTCACGTCGATGAAAGAAACCTGCGAACTAATGAGAGTTCCTCCGGCAACTCGAGTCCCAGGTGTCAAAAGTTTTGTTATTGGAGTTGGCAACGTCAGGAGCAGGCTGATGGTCGTGGTGGATCTGGCGCTGTTTTTTGGTCAACCATCAACATTGCCCAGAGCGCAGCGTAGAGTGCTGGCTGTTGAGGACGAAGAACATTTACTGGGTTTCATTATTGATGACTCACTTGGAATGCAGCATTTTCCTTCGGATGCCTACTCCGAGGATGCTGGGGACGTCCCGGAGATGTTTGAGAAATTCGTACAAGGGTCATACGGGGTAGCGGGTGTGCACTGGCCGGTAATGAGCCTCGCCGCGCTTTCTGATGACCCAAGATTAGGAAAGCTGGCTGTCTCACACTAGAGCTGTGTGAAACAACGGGAGAACTGGAGTAAGAGATGGCTGAGGATACAAACACGACAAATATGCTGCGTAGCCCTGTGCTACTGGGCATGATCAGTTTGCTTGTGTTGCTGATAGCGGGATTCAGTGTAAATCTATATGTGCTGAGCGGCACCGGCGAAATGCATCTCATTGCACAGGGATTGGCCAACTACGCCTCTGCGGCAGGTAGTGGCAACGTCATGGCCTTTTCATCGCTTGCTCGCGACAAAGATGAATTTGACCGTCTCCTGGATGTTCTCAGAAACGGCGACGGTGCAACAGGACTGCCAGCAGCACCGGCTGCTGCTCAGGCCTCGGTGTCCCAGGTGGCGGCGTTATGGGCGGACCTGTCAACAAAAATCGATACGATCATCCAGAAAAAGGGTGCAGTTGACTCGCAGCGCGAATCCAGTGCCGATATCCACATTAATCTTCAATTAATCCAGCAGGAAAACCACAAGGTTGTCAGCGCGCTGGTGAGAAATAGCGCAGCAGGCTACGAGATTATCGTTGCACAAAGGCAGGCCTTGTTCGCTGAAAGAATTGGTCACACTGTCGATAAGGTCATTGATCGTGGTTTTGAACAGGTACTGCAAGATCAATATTCTCGTGACAGCGGGATGTTCCGAGCTGTTCTGAGCGGGTTCCAGAATGGTGATACCAGACTTAAAATTGCGGCGGTCTCCGACGCTGACGTTCGATCAAATCTTGACAGAATTGATGAACTTTTTAAATCTGCTGATAGTGGCGTAAAAGAGGTCCTCATTCAGGCCGGTGAAGTTGCTGAACTGCGCAACGTTGGCACCGCGATTTATGAATCTTCAGCCGATTTTTTACCTGCTATTGGCGCTTTATCCGGGTCTTTAGCAAG
>DTZW01000195.1 GCA_012961165.1 Gammaproteobacteria bacterium
CGCAAGGGCCAAAAACTTCAAACGCTCCGTAAGAATCCCGCCGGGCGCGGTTTGATCAGGATTCAGATAAAAAGGCGTTATAGGGGTAAAATCACGGTTGGAATTGCTTAAGCCAGCCTACCGCATGCGCGCACCGGCAGTGTGGTGCTTTTAGTGTTGCTCGGCGTCACGCTCAGTTGTGCCGGCTAAAGCCACATCCAGTGAAAACCTGCCACACCCCATGAGCTCGATTCCGGCCGCACCAATACCCACGCCGATTGATACTTGGAAAATCCCGCTTGCGCAGCTTGCCGCGCGGCGCCATGACTTTCAAAAACTCCTCAACCCGGCCGAACAAGCCCGGGCTGCACGCTTTGTTTTTGATCACGATCAGGAGCGCTTTGTTATCGCCCGGGGCGCCTTGCGTACGGTGCTTGGGATTTATCTGTCGGTCCCTGCGGGCACTATCGAGTTTAACTACGGGCCCTACGGAAAACCGGCCGTGCAGGAATGTGCTCTGGAATTTAATCTCTCGCATGCAGCCGACTGGGCCTATCTGGCCATCAGCAAGAATGCGCCGGTCGGTATCGATGTTGAACGCTTACGCGTACCCTCGCGCCATGGATGGCTCGACCTTGCGCGGCGTTTTTTTTCTGCATCCGAGGTGGCCGAGCTCACTGCCATGGCGCCGGATAAACAGACCGAAGCTTTTTTTGCCTGCTGGACCCGCAAAGAAGCCTATATCAAATTACATGGTCGGGGGTTATCGCTGCCTTTGGCGCAATTCTCGGTAAGCGCCGCGCCTGACTCTAAGGCAACCCTGCGCACTAGCGAATGGTTGCCGGGCGATGTGTCCCACACTGCCATGCATGACCTCAGCGCACCACAAGGGTATCGAGCTTGTGTCGCGGCTCAAACTGAAAGCAGCATCATCGTATACCAGCGTCAGTGGGCCGATCTAGCGTTAAAAGAGTTTTGACTAAAAAAGTCACTGAGTGCTCCGGCCCGTTAGAATCAAGAACATGAAATACGAAAATATCCTGCAAACTATTGGGGCGACACCGGTCGTTCGTCTTAACAGCTTTAAGGATCACCAGGCGAGCGGCCTATGGGTAAAGCTTGAGAGTTTTAATCCGGGCGGCTCAGTCAAGGATCGCCCGGCACTTAACATGATCGAGGACGCGGAGCAACGCGGCGTGCTCAATCCCGGAGACACGATCGTTGAGCCAACCTCTGGCAACACCGGGATTGGCCTCGCCATGGTTGCTGCCGTCAGAGGCTACCCTGCAGTCTTCGTCATGTCCGAGGACATGAGCGAGGAGCGCAAGGCGATTCTGCGCGCTTATGGTGCCCAGGTGATACTCACCCCTGCTGATAAAGGCACAGTCGGTGCAATCGAGGAAGCCCGGCGCCTGGAAAAAGAAAAAGGGTATTTTTTTGTTGGCCAGCACTTCAACCCGGCTAATCCAGCATCGCATCACCGAACGGCACAAGAGATTGTTGATGATTTTGGAAAAGACCTCAAAGCCGTAATCTGTACCACCGGTACTGGCGGAACCATCAGCGGCTTATCGAAAGTTTTGCGTAAAGCAATCCCGGGCATCGCAATTATTGCTACCGAGCCGGATAACTCGCCGATTTTGTCCAAAGGCGTGGGCTGCAGACACCGCATTATGGGTACTGCGCCCGGATTTATTCCAGACACCCTGGATCAAAATTCTTACGACGATATTATTCCAATAAATGCTGATCAAGCCATAGCCACCTCACGGCGCCTCGCCGAACGCGAAGGGATTTTTTGCGGCATCTCCTGCGGCGCTGCAGTCCTTGGAATGCTCGATTACGCCCAACGTGACGTGGCCCGGGATCAGCAGTTGCTCGCTATTCTGGCCGATACCGGTGAACGGTATCTCAGCACCGAGTTATGGGTTTAACTCACATACACCGCCAACCATCGTTTGGCACGCTTAGCCCCGCCCGCACCCCAAAATGGGGCACGATTAGCTTACCCGCTTGGTGCCGGGCATGCTCAGGAAGGGGGTGCGTAGCGCAGGCCAACCGCTGTGGCTTTTGGTTCGGCATTGAACTGCCGCGCCAGCCTTTAACGATTGGCTGAAATAGGCCGACATCATGACTTATATCGTGCACGTCACCGCGGTTGTTGAAGGCGATCTGGAACGAATTGAGGAGTTGATCAATGAGTACAGGTACAACTGCTTGCAAAACCAGCCGGGAATGAAGGGGTTCTATGTGTGCCGCCCTGCCGATCATCCCAATATTTTTCTCTATACCCAGATTTTCAAGGACATCGGCGCACATAGAGCGCACATTGAAGGTGACGATCCCCGTATCTTTTTTGCCAAGATGGAAGAGGAAGGTTTTGAGTTCCAGGGGCGCTGGATGGCCGGAAAAGAAATCGACTCCGTTCCGGATGGGCAGTTACTCAATTGACCCACTCGTGCTAGTTTTTGCACCCCCTACACCCACCCTGTTAGGCCTGAACTTGAATCTCAAAAGCCTTAATGAGCGCCTGAACAACCCGGTTAATATTCTCTAAGGCATAAAACGCAGGGCTATATATGGGCGGATACGGATGGAATCTTCTGATTTTCTTGGCTGGGCTCGCAATTGGCTGCGCGCTAGGCAATCAATGGATCAAAATGGCGTACTACTGGACGCAAAATAAAATAAGACACTTAAGACATCCGCACTAGATTCGAGCGATCAGTCTTTGCAGGCAGCATGATAAGCGCTGTCAATCTACGACTCGGGCGCGGATGAATAACAACGATAATCGATGTCGACAAAATAAAGGCAACGGTGTCGCCTGATCCAAATACCAATGCTTCAGTCAACCCTTAGCTAATAACAAGTCGAAAACGAGACGGGGAATCATCCCCACCAGCGAGCACAACATTATCCCATTTTTTAAGTGAATGCTGGTCTGTTGAAAACTCATGCCCAATCATCACATCATTTTTTGTGGGTTTAAATAGGGTTGTAGTGGACCCTCCCAATTTTTGCCCTTCCTCAGTAAGTGAAAACCCTTCGGTCCTTGCCCGCCTGATCTTGGATATTTTCTGATTACCTCAGCCAGTGGGTCGATGTAGTCTCTAAATTCCATTTCTTGCTTGAGCTTAGCCAAAACACCTTCGCTTTTCTTGATTGCCCGCACCTTTGGCGTTTTATAGCCTACGGTGTTGAGTATTTATCTCCCGGCGAACTCTTTCAGAGTTCTCCCTCTATAGGGGTCATAACTCAAATGCACCCATAACCAAGTTATCTAGGCGTAGAATCTACGGGAAATAAACGAAACGACAACAAATAGTTAGGAAATACGGCAATCTTCAAAAGAGCAAGAGGCGTGACATGAAAAAATCAACCAAAGGGTTAATGCATCTGATACTGACAATCGCGGTGGCGGTGATCGTCTACTACTTGTGGCAATCAGGGTCAGTCCTGTAGGGCTTCGCCTAATCGTTTATTTCAATCTTCTCGCGTGGGGTACCCTCACAGATCCAGATTTCCTTTTGGGTTTCTTCGTTCCAGCCTCCGTAATGGGCGTCGTTCGCACCATCAGGGCAGGTCTTCGCGAGCCACTCTTCAACGCTTAAGCCCTCCTCGCAGGCTTTGCACTGTGGCACCAGGCCTCGGCAGCACGCTCTTGGAATCTGGCAGTCGCATGATTCTGGTTTCGCGCAACCCGAAATAAATAACACCGACAAAAGCACGCAGCATAAGCCTTTGCGCAAGGTCATAGCCACACGAATAATCATCTTCAGTTAATCAAGATCAAAAACCGGGCATCGCAATAGCTCGGTCGTGATGAGGCCACCTTAGTCATCATGCTTTATGCCACCGCGGCCGACATGATGCACTGAAGTGATGTTTACCTGCTTTAATGTCACCGATGCCTGCATACCGCGTAAGCGTTCTTCAACCTGTACCTTGCTCTCGCCCGGCACAACAAGCGTGATGTCCTGCTCGAACGGCTCTCCATCAGCCGTTAGCAGTGTCACCGTAAGGTGCGCCTTGTACTCTTTATTGCCGATCACGTTTTTTTCCCACGAGTTTTTCCGCCAGATTCTGTGCGGATTACGAGCGCATCGCCAGCGACGCTGCACAGGTAAAGTGCTGGACCAGATCCTCCAGACGAGCGTGCGCGTTAAGCCCGCTGGTATGAGGCATAAGGTAAACCGGCCGACAACCCACCTGGCTGGCTTGAACGCCCGCCTTGGCTTTGGCATCTACTATTTTTCGCCAGCCGCCCAA
>DTZW01000196.1 GCA_012961165.1 Gammaproteobacteria bacterium
AAGCCAAGGCTGGGTGGTGTTATTCTGCATGACCGTTGGAGTGGATAGATGATGGGTGTTCAGATTTGAACTCACTGAAGCCTGAGAACCCAGCACAGCACAAGACTCAATTCACCCTAACAGGCAGGCGGGTAAATCCCCGTACGACATGAGACAGGGTGCGTTCCGCCGGTCCGACAATTTCAATATCCAGTTTTCGTAAAAGTATTTCTTCCCACAATACTCTGAGCTGCATTTCGGCAAGACGATTGCCAACACATCGATGGATACCGAATCCAAATGAAAGATGCCGCCTTGGGCTTTCCCTGTTAATGACGAATTGATCCGGGTCTGTAATCATTCGCTCGTCACGGTTGCCGGACAGATACCACATAACGATTTTTTCTCCTGCGGGTATCTCCACGCCTGCTATTTCAGCCTGTTCGGTCGTCGTTCTCCGCATCATGGTGAGGGGCGTTTGCCAGCGAATAATTTCTGGCACCATGGTCGAGATCAGTCCCGGATCACGCTTGAGCATTGCCCATTGCTCTGGATGATCATGCAGAGCCAACAGTCCGCCTGTAATTGAATTACGTGTCGTGTCATTGCCGCCAATAATCAACAGGATCAAGGTGCTAAGAAACTCCTGCTGATCCATTTCCAGAGAGGAATGCGCAAGCATCGAAATCAGGTCGCTCTGGGGTTCGCTGTCTGCCCGCTTTTGGTAGAGATCATTGAAATAATCAAGACAGGTCTGCAATGCCTTAACCCGCTTTTGTTCGGTATCGATTTCAGTGCCCGGTACTAACTCAGCGGTTGCAACTTCCGACCAGAAGGTGAGCAAGCGTCGATCTTCAAAGGGGAAATTGAACAGCGTCGCCAGCATTCGCGTGGTGAGTTCAATCGAGACGTGGTCCACCCAGTCTATGGCTTCGCCCCGCGGTAGGTCATCAAGGATCTCTGTTGCATGATCGCGAATGATGCTTTCAAAATTTACAAGATTTGAAGGCCGAACGATGGGGCTAATAATCTTGCGATGCACATCGTGTTCGGGTGGATCCATATTGATGAAGTTCTTCCGCTCCAACCCTTTGGGGAAATCGGTCATCTGAATGCCGCCATTCTCGGCGTCAGATGAAAATACCCGGTTATTGGTGTCCACTGCCATAATGTCTGCATAGCGGGTAATAGACCAATAAGGGCCAAACCGGCTTTGCGGACAGTAATGAACAGGCGCTTCGTCGCGCAAGCGTTTGAAGTAACCACCGATGGTGTCACTTTGGTATAAATCAGCCTGAGTGACATCAATTTTGTCCAGCGGAACATCGTATGCGTCTGCCATTCGGTCGGGTTTTTCGCGTCATTATTCTTCAACATAAGCTACTGCCACGCTGGGTAGTGGTCAAGTAATTTCGCCATGCCGTTGGCACTTCCATGGCTTTCTCCCGACACTTCCTGGCCTAAAAATGCAGTCTTTTTGAAACTCCGCAGGTCTCGATAGTGGGGAAGTCGTTGAAGTACCCACGGCAGACTCATCTCTCTCAATCGATCCAGAGATATTGGTATTTTTCTTCTTTATCTCAGGTCAAAGTATCAGTTCCCTGAAATCAAACTGTGTGTTGATTTCTTGTTGAGTCATCCAGGTGACCACGAAAGCAGTAGCTACGTTTAACCTTTAGGGGAAATCGTGAATTCTGTGAACTTCATGCTGGGACTAACTCTTGAATCACAATGAGGGGGTGACGGGTAACGTTATCTCAGGCTGCTCACAGAGGCTTTTAATCCAGAAAATTCCTGATCAGGATATTGCCAGATCCTGGAAAAATGCGATTTATAATGCCCGTTTACAAGCGATGGTTTGAAGAGCTGAGCGTAAGACCTGCAGTTCACAGGGGCATGGGGTGGTGATACCCTGTTTTAATGAAACCATGCGCTTGAGCCCTGAGAGGGCCCTCGAACTTCAGTCTGCTGAAGTCCTGATTCGAGCCTTGTCTGAACCGTTTCTTTACCGTTGGGCATTCTATGTAGGGCTTATTGGCCGATAGCTCAACGATCGAGTCGACGGTACTGGTTATACCGAGCGCGATTTTATTGAAGTGCCTTTGCAGCAATGCAGGGATGTAAAAGGTTCCAACATGAGTTTTTTGATATGGTCACTGCAAACTTTGGAATGCTGCTCATTAAGCGTGCCCTCAGAACTTGGGCTCGAAGGGTCAAAAAGTTTGATCAGAGTTAGTGGCAGTTTCTACTAAGGGGCGGTTAACGGGACGTCAATCAGGAGTGGATAGTGAGTAATCTGAAACCCTCAATCGATAAGTTACTGGCTTTGGTTGAAAGCAAGGAAGAAGAACTGATTCAGTTGACTCAGGCGCTTGTGCGAATTCCGACGATCAATCCGCCGGGGGATTATTATGGTGACTGCATTGAACTGTTAAGAAGCCGGTTGGAAGACCGAGATTTCGAAATCAATATAATCAGGGCAGAAGGTACGCCGGGTGACGATGAGCAATACCCCAGGTTGAATATCATCGCGAGGAAAGAGGGCAGCCGATCGGGTCCCTGCGTCCATTTCAATTCCCACATCGATGTTGTCCCTCCGGGCCTGGGTTGGGATGAGGATCCCTTTGATGCAAAATTAATAGATGGCAAGATTTTTGGTCGTGGAACCTGTGATATGAAAGGTGGTCTGGCGGCATCAATCATCGCCGTCGAGGCGCTGCTTGAATGGATGCCGGACTATCCTGGATCCATAGAAATCTCAGGTACCGCGGATGAAGAAACCGGGGGCTACGGTGGTGTCGCATACCTCGCCGAGAAGGGTTGGATGGCTGTACCTAGAATAGATCATGTGATCATTCCCGAGCCGTTGAATAAAGACAGAATTTGTCTTGGTCATCGAGGTGTCTGGTGGTCCGAATTAGAAACATTTGGCACGGTGGCTCATGGGTCGATGCCGTTTCTTGGTGATAGCGCTATTCGACATATGACCGCCGTGCTCGATGAATTTGAGCAGAAATTAATTCCATCCCTACAGCAGAAAGTAACAGCAATGCCCGTGGTACCCGAAGGCGCGAAACAATCTACCCTGAACATTAACTCCATTCACGGCGGACTGGCAGAAGGCTTTGCAGGGTTTCCAGCACCCTTGGTTGCTGATTCCTGTCGAATCGTGCTCGACAGAAGGTTTTTGATTGAGGAGCAATTGTCAGAGGTTAAGCTCGAAGTGCTGAGTCTTCTTGAGGGGCTCATGAAATCCAGAGAGAACTTTTCCTATTCACTTAAGGATCTGTTTGAAGTAGTGCCATCAATGACCGATCAGAATGCACCTGTTGTTCAGTCTGTCGCTCGCGGAATCTCCAGGGTGTTTGACCGAGAACCGCAGTATGTGGTTTCCCCGGGAACTTATGATCAAAAGCATATTGATCGAATTGGCAAGTTAAAGGATTGTATTGCTTACGGACCAGGTATCCTTGATTTGGCGCACCAGGCTAACGAATATGTTGGTGTCACCGATATGGTTGAATCTGCAAAGGTCATGGCAATTGCAACTTATGAATTACTTTCCGGAGAACAGACTGAGTGAAATTGACGGATAAAACTGCTGTGGTGACCGGAGGAGCTTCAGGTTTTGGTGCCGGGATCGTGACCAGGTTTCTTGCGGAAGGCGCGAAGGTCGCGATTGTTGACTTGAATGAAGCCGGGGCCAATGCACTGATTGATTCTTTAGGAACAGACAGAGTGCACTTCGAATATGCCAACTTGACGGATTCCGGCAGTGTCAGCGAAACGTTTGCCAAACTAAGGTCCCGATGGGATTCTCTCGACATTCTTGTCAACAATGCGGGGACAACCCACCTTCCCATGCAAATGGAGGATGTTACCGAGGAAGACTTCGACAAAGTGTTTGCGGTCAATGCGAAAAGCGTGTTTTACACCAGCAAGTACGGCGTGCCCTGGATGAAAAAGGCCGGTGCTGGCGCGATTGTTAATATCGCCTCGACGGCGGCGCTTAGCCCAAGGGCCAATCTGACCTGGTATAACGCGTCGAAAGGCTGGATGGTGACGGCGACCAAGTCTATGGCAATAGAGCTGGCCCCCAACGGCATTCGAGTTAATGCTATTTGCCCGGTTGCGGGTGAAACGCCTTTGTTGGCTTCTTTCATGGGTGGCGATACGCCAACAACAAGAGAAAAATTCATCGCGTCTATTCCGCTGGGCCGGCTCTCAACGCCCGAAGATATTGCTGCCACAGCACTTTATTTATCAAGTGACGATGCTGCGATGATTACCGGCGTTGCACTGGAGGTTGATGGTGGGCGCTGTATTTGACGTCGGAATCAGATTTTGCCCCACAGAAAGACAATTAACTCCCATAGTCCCCTTTTGAGCATCCCTTCGAGCTCTCCAGTGCAAATGGTGGTCAGTTGTTGCAGCTGCCTTCCATTTCACTGATCCAGTCAGCGATAAGTGCAACACCCTCGTCGTGAACGAGGCTCCTGCCGAGTTCCGGCATCATTGCGCCCGGGTCGATGGAAGTCATCCGGTAGACTAGAATAGATTCTTCAGGTTTGCCGGGAACAATGGAGAATTTGTTCCCTCCGGTGCCCTGGCCCGCAGCGATGGGTAATTTGCATTCACCCAGACGCATCTTGTGTTTGGTTGCAATGTCCAGATAGAGACCTGAAGTATCCGCCGGTCCCTGTTCACTGTGGCAATGCCCACAATTAATATCAAGGTAAGACCTTGCTCTATCTTCAAGAGTATTTGAAGTATCCTGCCAGTCTTTCATGGCTGGTACTGGATTGCTATTGAGCTCAAGCCAGCCGTCTGCCTGCCAGGCATCAAGTTGATTTTGATTGCCGTCATAACCATTACGGTTCAGGTTCGCGACTTTGGGCCCTATGGGATTGACTGATTTTGAGGCGGTGTTGGTGCCGTGACACCCGGCGCATTGGTTCTGGTCGGGCACAATGTAAGGGAAGCTCCGACGCTCTGGACCGTGCACAAGTTCCAGTGATTTGATATCGCCGGTAGCTTCCAGGGTAGCCTCGGTCTGCTCGTTGTTCCACACATAGGGTAATGCGACCCAGCCAGACTGTCGGTGAACTAACAGTCGGGTTTCCACTAGGCGGACTTTTGTCAAATCAAGCCCACCGCTTGTGCCGACATCTGGTTTGAACAGGCTGCCATCGTCATCAGCCTGCAGAACACCGCTATCGGCTTTCGGGTAGTAGAAGGTCTTGCTGATGATGCTTCCTACCGGAAAGTTCAGGGAACCCTCTGAATTCACCGTGACCAGGTGCCCTTCCGGAATCGTAATGGTACGAAGTTTGTGGGCATAGTCGGTAAACAAGGTAGCATTGAGCAGATACGGGTGAACGTCATCGTGCAATACCAACTGATTGCTCTGCGGTGACATGAGAGACCAGCCTGACAGTAGCGCCGGATCTTTATCTGGAAACCTGGAAACCTGTGGTGCACACCCCGCGAGGGCCAATACGCATAGCAAGAAGCTCGCCAGAGCGAGAGGATTAAGGCGCAACGTTCAAAAGCTCTCTAACTGCACAGCAGGCAGCGGGGTATGCCGGCACTGGTGGTCAGTCTCGTTGACCCCTGGACTGGCGAACTGATTTGGCGCATCGACGTTAAAGACTGCGCTGGAAGCTTCATTGTAGATACAGATCCGATACTCGGCTGGCAGTTTGCCATCCACAACGAGTTCTGGATTCACAAAACCATCCCAGATAACGTTTGGAAACGATCCCTCTTCGCCAAAGACGGCATCCTTAAGTTGGGGAAGATAATTTGTGTCGGGGTCGTTACCTCCACCCTCATAACGATTGTCATGAATTGATATCTTTTCTGGATACGGATCAAAAGAAGAAGCGTTTTCTCTGTCGCTGTAGTTGGTCGAGTAAACGCTTGAGATCACAATGTGGGCGGTTTGATTGTTCTTAAGATCATTGTCGAAAATCTCAACAAGGTCGTTGGAATTTATTGAAATACCTGAGCCCGCAGGCACCCCTGCAACCGCGCCGCCCGGTGCTGCAAAGTTCGCAGTGTTGTTGTCGACGATTTGGTTGTTGTAGATTCGTGTCCTAACACCCTCAAGGGAAAGGTTAGGCATGTTGAACACCAGTATGCCGCCGGTGTTGTTGGTTGCGACATTGTTGTACACATCGGCGTCTACCGTGTTCTCGATCTCGATACCCGCCACGTTGTATTCTGCTCTACTGTCACGGACTACAACGTTACGAGACTGACCAACATAGATACCAGCATCGGAGGCGCCTATAGCAATGACTCCCTCGATCAGTGTGTTCTCTGTTTGCACTGGATAAATGCCGTAGGCACCATTGCTGGTGTCTGGTCCATTAGTCCATTCAGTGCGAACCCGACGTACGACGATGTTCTTTCCATCATTGATCTTGAGGGCGTCACCCTTAGTGTCTTCAATGGCCAGATCTTCGATAGTGAAATCGCTGGCTGTCACCAGTATGCCCTCTGCGCCGCTTATCTGGTTCTTGAAGTTGAGGATGGTTTTATCCATGCCCGCGCCGCGAACGGTGACGCCATCAACTTTTAGCGACAGCGATCGTTGAAAATCAAACGTTCCTGCCGGGATTGTTATGACATCACCTGGTTTGGCGTTAAGAAATTTCGATTGCAGAATTTTTTGCATATTTGGGAGCTCTACAGAAGGTGTCGAGCTGGATTGCACGGTGGTATCGCCGCTGTCGGAACAGCCAGTCAGCAGACCGGCGAAAACAAAAACCAGGATTCGCGACATAAGATGCTCCGTAAAATTTGAATTGTGTATCCTAGATGATCCGACCTTTTCTGCAAGTCAGTTTATTGTTTAAGTCTGCCATGATTCTGGAGAGCCGTCGCGAGGTTCCGCTGTTGATATGGAAATTGCCGATTTTCGGAATGTACAACCGGTGCGGGGCACCTCACCATCGCTCGTTTCGCTGGCACGACATGTTCCCGCAATCCAATATTTGGCGAGCGGTAACGAAGCCCGTGAAGAAGTTATGGCTTAGAGCTTCTTTTTTGTTGCGCCACTGACTAATGACGCCCCAAGACGATCACATCGTTTTTTGTATCTGGCCTTTAGCACGGATACGTTCTCGTAGTTGCGGTTGATCTGGTCGGTCATATAGGCGAGTACATCACGCCACTCTTCAAGGAAGTATTCTTCTGCGGAGGCCTCGCCATACTCTTCGGCGGCTGCGAGTTTGGACATTTTAATAAGATCATCCATCTTTTCAGATTCGAGATCCGCAATGATCTGAAGACCACCCTTCAGCCTGAAAGAGCCTGCCATCATCCTGTGATAGACGGCACAGGTGGTGTAGTCATCCATCGAGACGGGTTCAGTTTCTGCAAGCACCAGGGAAGCAATTAACAAAAGCACTATGAGCAAGATCGAACGCATCAGAATTGTTCCTTTGAGCCGGGCAGACAAGACTAGCACTAAAATAACGACCTCGGGGATCGTGATACGAATAGAGGTAAACACCTGTCGATCTAGTCAGCAATTGTCGTACTTGCTCGATCTTTAGAAAATGTGGTTTATTTTGTTTATCTTCTTGCGCAGGGATTGCTCAAAATTGGTCTCTTCTGTGGCAAAAGCGTTTAGGATAGATGAGCAGCGGCGCTTACCGAGGCAATATTTTTCTATATTTCAGTCAGGAATCCAGTGCATTGTAATCCAGTGCATTGTAATCCAATGGGAGAAACAAACCAGTATGAAGAGATTTTTAGGGAACAAGGTCAGCGTGCTCAGCTGGGCAGTAGCTTTGCTCATACTTGCGGTCGCACAATTTTCATCCGCTGGTAATTGGCCACAGGAACTGCCAGTAGAAGGCGGTACTATCGTCGTCTACCAGCCACAACCGGAAGAATTGAACGGCAAAACCCTGAAGGGACGCGCCGCCATGTCGATTGAAATGAAAAGCAGGAAGGACCCGATCTACGGGGTATTTTGGTTCACCTCATCTATCGAAACCGACCGCGATGAAGATACGGTCAGCTTCAGTAACATAACAGTCACCAAGGTCGCCTGGCCAGACTCCAAAGACACAGGAGAACAGCAATTCAAGCAGGCCGCTGAAAAGGCCTTGAACAACGCCAGCTTTGAGGCCTCTCTAACCGGTATGACCGCAGCGCTTACCACCTCGCAGAAAGTGCAAAAGAGTCTGGAAGATATTAATAACGACCCGCCGAAAATCGTGTTCAGCGAAAAACTCGCTGTTCTCGCACTGTTCGATGGCAAACCGCACTTCGAGGAGGTCGAGAACAGCCCCTACCAGCGCGCGCTGAATACTGCCCTTGTTATCGTAAAAAACACCAAAACCAAAGAGTTTTATCTCACCAGTGGCAGCCTGTGGTACCAATCCAAGGCCGCTATGGGCCCCTGGGAGCAAACGACCTCTCCACCGGCAGATTTGGTGGCCATGATTCCAACATCAAACGACCCGGTGCCAACGGTAATTCCCGCTATTGTCACCGCAAATGCGCCTACCGAGCTCATTGTTAGTGCCGGCAAACCGGAGTGGACCAGCCTGGACGGTGGCAAGCTGCTCTATGTCAAAAACACTGAAACACCCTGGCTGCGAGATTTAGCCAGCGGCAACATGTACATCCAGTTGTCCGGCCGCTGGTTTCGGTCTGCCAAGCAAGATGGCCCGTGGGTTTTTGTTCGCGCGGATAAACTACCCGAGGCCTTTAAGGAAATCCCACCCGCCTCAGATATTGGCGGCGTTAGAACGTCTATCGCTGGTACGGAAGAAGCCAATGAAGCGATAGCTGATGCACAGATACCGCAAACCTCGGCGATCAGGCGAAGTGAAGCAAAGCTAACCGTAACGTATGACGGCAAACCCCGGTTTGAAGCCATTAAAGACACAGAGATCGACTATGCCGTGAACACTGCGGCTCAGGTGCTACGAATTGATGGCGAGTTCTATGCCGTAGACAACGGCGTGTGGTTTTCCAGCGCCTCTGCAGAGGGCCCATGGATTGTAGCTGACACCCTACCCAGCGATAAAATCGCAGCTATTCCGCCCAGCTCTCCTGTTTACAACACAACCTATGTCACCGTGTACGATTCTACGCCAGAGGTTGTCTACGTGGGTTACACCCCTGGATACATGTGGTCGTACCCTTATTACGGTGTGCCTGTTTACGGTACCGGCTGGTACTACCCCCCTTATATAGGCGCCGTTTATTACCCACGCGCACCTACCTGGGGATTCCATGTGGGCTACAACCCCTGGACGGGCTGGAACTATGGCGTGAGCTGGGGTGGGCCCTTCTACCGGGTCGGCGTGAGCTGGGGCGGCGGCTATCACGGCTACCATGGCGGCTACTGCTGCGGCGGGAGATACGGTGGCGGATACCACCACAACGACATCAACATCAATACTGGCGATATCAATATCGGCAACAGTGTCAGCGTGGGTAATCGCAACAAGATTGGCAATAACATTTCCAATTCCAATCGTAAGAACAACCTGTACAACAATGACAAAAACCGTCATCGAAACGCTGATAAGAATGCATTGAAGGGTCAGCGGCAAGTTGCCCGCAGTAACACAGCGCGCAAAAACGATTTATATGCCAGTGAGCATGGCCAGGTGGCACGCAAAAATGCTGACCAGTGGCAGGTGCGGAACAACAACAGCTGGAAGAATACGTCCAACAGCAAGCCCGCTACAGCGAAGACTTTGCAACGCCAGAAGCCGTCCAGTATGCCAGCGCAGCGCGCACAATCCCGGCCTCAGCTGAATCATCAGAAGATGAATCGTGATGCACAAGCGCGCCAGCGCGGTGGGGCCCGCAGCGGCAGGCGAAGCCGTTAGGGCTGATCCTGGAATAACACGACGGAGACCATTACGGCCTCCGTTTTTTATGGTACTCGGTGAATCCGTCGACGGTATACCAAACCGGAGAAGACCGAGACCGTTGCTGAATTATGGCGGCCAAGTCGTCGAGCAACGGTAGGTGTCCAGAGTGCTTTTTAAAGCGATGGATCGAAGGATATATGAGCCAACAACCGGAAACCCCAAGATCGTGAGCGGACCAAAGATCTCGGGCTTGTCAGAATTTTTCCCCCAAAAAAAAGGCGCATAAAGCGCCCTTAATCATTTTACTATTGCTCAACCATTCTTAAAAAGAGGCTGACAAGGTTACACCGTAAGTAGCAGGCTCATTCCACCAGCCGCGAGAAGTCAGGCCGCCAATCGTTGACCACCTTTGTTCTCTTTCATCTGTGATGTTTCTGCCCCACACCGATATACCATAATTATTGATTGTATAGTTTATGTTCGCGTTGACATTATGAATGCTGTCTAGACTACCTAATGGATTGTTCTGAGACTCACTCTCCATGGAATCCCTAAAGCGGTAAGACACCCTTGCTTTCAGGTCACCGCTGCCCAATCGAGTGGTATAAGACGTCGTTAAACCAAAGGTGTTTTCAGGTGTGTTACGTGGCTCTAGGTCTGAATTGTCAGTAATAATTCCGTCACCGGTAAGATCAGCAAGGTAATTATCGTACTCTGATTTCAAGTGGCCATACGTTGCCATAACGTCCCAGGCTTCACTAATCTGGTACATCACCTCTAATTCCAATCCGGTCATCTCAAGTGAAGAAGCGTTTCGAACAACGGTTGCAACATTTGATAGATCAACGGGAATCAGAATAGATTCTTGTTTGTCGTCATATTCTGACCTGAAGATAGCACCGTTAAAGATCATTCTTCCGTTTAGTAATGTCGTCTTCCAGCCAAACTCATAATTTTTGACATATTCCGGCTCATAGGATGGGTCGATGTTATAATTAGCCTGACGCGCAAAGAAACCACCACTCTTAAACCCTTCGCTGTATGACGCGTAGTACATGACGTCATCTGACGGTTGGTACCTTACGCCAACTTTTGGCGTTGTTTCTGTCCATTTGGCCTTCGCAAAGTAAGGATTAAAAACTCCAGGCCATGGCTCGCCTCTGTCTGGGTAATACCCTGGCGCAGATGCACCACCTACAAAGTCTTTTTCTTCTTCAGTCCAACGGAAACCTGCTGTTAACGTCCATTGGTCATTCAAATACCAGTCTGCTGACGCGAACACGGCTAAGGATTCAGTCACCTGAGCCTGGCCATTATTACCAGCAACATCATCTTCCCAAGGGAAGACATCGGTGTATCCTTCAACGCCCTGTCTACCAGCGCCCCAAGGCGGAACGCCCAGGCGCGATAGCTGATAAAACAAGTCATAAACATCCCAACGTTGCTCAAAGTCTGCTTCCCAATCATAAACGCCGGCGATAAATTGAACCTTGTCTGAAAATTGTGAGGTCACTCTGAATTCGTGACTCGTTTGCTCCCAATCATTAAAGAAATTCATTCTCAAAAGATGAACCGGCGCACCGTCGAAGTCCTGCATGTTTTGCTCATCCATGTCGCGGTTCGAATAGATGTAGGTGTACAGGAAGGCGTCTGTGTCGTAATTCGCTGTGATGATCGTAGACTTGTAATCATTGTCACTAAAGTTTTCGCCGTCAGACTCGGTCTTATCCGGGCCATCGTTGGCGTCTTTTTCACAGCCGTTTGCAGGATCAAAGCCAATCTGCGTAAGCGTACACGCTAACTCACCCACTTGGTTCCTATTAACGTAAGCGCCCTGCACACTCTTATCTTCCATAATTTCGTAGTGAACTTTCAAATCGAAATTATCAGTCGGTGCCCAAAGCGCGGTGAAACCGTAATTTGTTTTGTCATCGCCACCAACGTCTTCATTTCGCGTGGTGTTACGGACGTGTCCATCATGCTCAACTTGAGCGGCAAATAATTTAAGCCCAAGCGTATCTTGAATAATCGGAAGTTGAACGACAGCGCTAACATCTTGCCGACCGTACTCACCAGCCGTGAGTTTTAGATCAACACTCCTTTCATTCATGGAAACAGGCGTGCGGATGATATTAAGGATCCCGCCGGTAGTATTTTTACCGAACAGTGTTCCCTGTGGACCACGAAGTACTTCGATGCGCTCTATATCAAAATTATCAAGAAGCACGCCGCTCGATGTTCCCAGGAACATGCCATCCATCACAACCCCGATCGAGGGCTCAAAGCTCTTATCGCTTTCAAGCGATGCGACACCCCGGATCGTAATCGCGGCACCACTGGCAATACCCGGTGTCCGATTAACGAATAGATTGGGTGCAAACGCCTGAATGTCCTCTAACCGACGGACACTGCCCTCTTTTAGTTGATCCGTGATAGCGGTAACCGCTAACGGGACGTCTTGAATCGACTCGTTTTTCTTTCGAGCTGTGACAATAATTTCTTCGATTGCCAGGTTATTTACCCTGGCGTCTTCTGCTACTGCATGGTTTGACATTGAACTAAAAGCAAAAATTCCGCTTACCATTGCGATGAACGCAACAGTAGAATTTTGATGGATCTTCTTAAACATCATATTTTTCTCCCCCCTTTTCGGTGGGGGAAATGTATCTTCATCCTCCTGCCATTACCACATTAGTGGTAAATAAGACTCGTGAATATAGACATTATCGTTAAAGTCCTAGAACTATTCGGGGATTAATTACCTATATGGTAATGAAATGTGGAAATGGTAGGTAAAACCATTATGTTTGAAATTGACCGCGCGAATTTGCGATTGCTGAGTAACCATCAGTTAATACCCGTATTAGCAAGCTTTTTGCGAGACATCCAGGCGGGATGACAGCCTCGTCATCTCAATATCTTTCTGCGATAGTAGCTCCTCTCGATGAGAGGAATTGTTCTGATGGGTCTGAAGGGTCGTGCGGCTGTAACCGGTGTCGCAGATTACAAAAATGTTCGGAAGTACACGGGCAAACGGAAGTTCTTCCTGGAGCAGTGGGCAGAACTTACCCAATTGGCACTCGCAGATGCTGGGCTCAGCAAACACGATGTCGATGGTCTGTGTTGCGCAGCGATTCCCGAGTCCACCATGTTTGCCCCGGCGACCATTGCTGAGTATCTGGGTCTGCAGGTCAACTTCGCAGAAACCGTTGATCTTGGCGGGGCATCCCCTGTCAGCATGATCTGGCGCGCTGCCGCGGCGATTGAAATGGGAATCTGCGAAGCCGTTGTCTGCGCCGCCCCCGGATTACCGATCCCATCCAATCCAAACCCACCACCTAAAGATCCGGCCCGAGTCTACGGATCTACCAGTGCCAAATGGGGTTCGCCGCAAGCAGAGTATGACGTACCTTATGGCAACGTCGCGCAAAATGCCGGTTACGCGCTAATCGCGCAGCGCTATGCCGCCACCTATGGTTATGACGAACGGGCCCTGGCGAAAATAGCGGTTGATCAGCGGACCAACGCCCAAGGCAATCCCAATGCAGTCTTCTACGGTGAACCAATTACCATAGGCGATGTATTGCAGAGCAAGATGATTGCAGAGCCGTTACACATTCTTGAAATTGTCATGCCGTGTGCAGGAGGAAGTGCAGTCGTAGTAGTGAGTGAGCGTTTGGCTAAAAAGTGCAAACATCGGCCGGTCTTTGTGACAGGGTTCGGCGAGCGGCTGACAACTAGATCTGTAACCTATGCCGAGGACATGACGGTATCACCTGTTGGACCCGCAGCGGCAAGTGCTTTCGCGATGTCCGGGAAAAAGCCAAAAGATGTTGATGTGCTTGAAGCTTACGACTGTTACACCATCACGGTGCTTTTAACGATTGAAGACTCAGGATTTTGTGACAAGGGAGAAGGCACCACTTTCGTTAATGAGAACGACCTGACTTTCAGTGGCAGCTTTCCAGTCAATACTCACGGTGGACAACTGGGCGCGGGGCAAGCTGCAGGGATGGCAGGTGGTATGTCACAGCCCGTTGAAGGTGTCCGACAAATAATGGGTAGGGCTGATGGCCGTCAGATTGCCAACTGCAATGCTGCGCTGATCACGGGCACAGGTGGCATTATGAGTGAGCAGTCCGCGATAATCCTGGAGGGCGCTTAACATGGCGTCAATCAGACCGTTACCTATACCTACTCCGAATAGCGAACCTTTCTGGAAGGGATTGGCAAATCATCAGGTGATATTGCAACAGTGCAACGACTGCGCCGCCTGGGTTTTCTATCCGCGTAGTCATTGCAACGGCTGTCTCTCACCCAACCTTACCTGGAAGGAGGTTACGGGTAACGGCACCCTTTACAGTTACACAGTGGCACGCAAACCAACTGCACCTCAATTTGCTGATGATATTCCTCAACTGATTGTTGTTGTCGAACTGAACGAAGGTGTTCGTCTGAATTCGGTAATGATCAATGTTGCGCCAGAGGCGTTGATCATCGGCATGGCGGTAAAACCCGTTTTCCATCTGCAAGACAGCGCGACGCTACTTTATTTCGAACCCGCGTAACCGGTGCTGATCAGTCGTCTTCGATCCTGCGCCATTTCCTGACAACTCTGCGCAACAATTTACCGGTTTCGTTGTAGGGGAGTTCTGAGTGCATCGATTCAATCTCAGCCAACGAATTATACTGGGTCTACTTGCTGAACGTGGCGCCACTGTTAGTGATGAAACTATCAGATTTTGGTGTATCAAATTCGGACCAAAGTATTCCAAAGGTCAGTGATGATACTTCGCCGTATAACAACAATCGAGCAGTGCAATTATATGCGCCGACCCGGGTGCACGAGCGAGGGATGAGTGATGGGACGTCATTGATTCAAGTCGTTTAATGTCATTTGTATCTATATAAAACAGCTAGATATAAATTATCTGGATAGGTCCACGATGGGCAAGTAATCTTCTGTAATCAACTCAACAGGTGACAAATGATGTGCAGGTTCAGCGTTTCAGGGTTAAAATTTCTTTTCATACTTTTGATAGGCTTGACGCAATCTTCTATTGCTCAGGCTGCGGATGGTGCTATGTCGAGCAACGAAACAACCATAAGAGAATTTGTTGTAGCCTGGTCCAGGCTCGATGCTGATGAGCTGGCGGCCTATTTCACCGACGACGGTGTCTACTACAATATGCCAACCGAGCCGGTAGAGGGTCGTGAAAACGTGCGTGCCTTCATTGCTGGCTTTATGGGCTCTTGGGAATCCACCGATTGGGAAATTCTCAATATCATTGCCGAAGGCGATATCGTCATGGTGGAACGGGTCGATCATACCGTTGCCCTGGGTAATATAATCGACCTGCCCTGTTTAGGCATCTTCGAAATGGAAGATGGGAAAATAAAAATCTGGCGCGATTACTTTGATCTAGCAACTTATACTGACAGCCTTCAAGGCAAAAATTAGAATCTTGTTGAAAGGGAGTGCGAACTGAACTGTGTTGCCGCAGGCCCGTGAGCAAATAATACCCCGGCCCCTGCGGCATTACTGAACCAGTCGCCCCGCATCGCCCGCAGCGACAGTGATATTCGACTCACGGGCCCCTGGTTCTGTCTGTTAGTAGCAAACATTGCCGTCACTGCGCGCTCACTCCAGTGGCGCATTCACTGTGCAGTTTCGTGAACCATTGTAAGACTACTTGTCTGACTCATCGTCGT
This sequence comes from Gammaproteobacteria bacterium, assembly GCA_012961165.1. Taxonomy (GTDB): domain Bacteria; phylum Pseudomonadota; class Gammaproteobacteria; order Pseudomonadales; family Azotimanducaceae; genus UBA9659. The sequence goes on from DTZW01000196.1 coordinate 15,543, forward strand.
TGCGCCATCAACTACTGTTCTGACATGACTCTGGCAAAAGCTTCTGGTGTTCGCCAACGCGAACTCGTCAGCCGCAGCAAATACATAATGGCCGTCATCAGGATCATTGCGACGAACACAACCCAGGAAACTTTCGGTCCCAACTCCCATACTTTAATCACAAAGTACTGCACGGCCAGCATCAACCAATGAATCAGCACGCTCGCCCACATCAGCCAACGTGTATCACCAGCACCTCGAAGTACACCGCCGGCAACCAGAATAGTGGCATCGGCCATCACGTAGGTGGCTAAACCAATCATCATAAAAGAGGCGAGTGTTTGAATCTCGCCTGAGCTACCGGTTGCCAGAAAAATTGCCACCAGGGGTTCGCGGCCCAGGTAGAACAACAGCGCCAAGACGCTGGAGTAGCCCAGGCCAAGCATAAAGCTAATCCGAATCACCTGACTCATGAGTGTCGTATCACCCGCCCCGATATATCGGCCGATCAAACTGATAATCGCGACGTTGAGCCCGATCATCGGGACGAAAGAAACGATATCCCAGTTGAACACTATTGCCGCAGAGGCAGACTCCGCAATCCCGTAGGACTGGAACATCAGCAGAAACAAGTTAAAGGCGGCAACGTTAAGAAACATTTCGATGCCAGAAGGAAATCCAAGGCGCACAAACCGGCGCAGAATACCCCGGTCTAGCTGGAACGACTGCTTAACCATAAAACTGGTAGCGTGATGCGGCTCGAGATAGAAGTAGCAGAAGATCAACAGGCTGATTAATGAACTGATGATGGTGGCATAAGCAGCACCGGCAATTCCCAGTGCCGGGACTTCGCCGTAGCCGAAGATCAGTGCCCAGGTAAGTGGAATGTTAATCGCAACACCCACCGTGTCTGCAATCATAACAATGTAGGTTCGGCCGATTCCTGAAAAGTACGAGGCGATGCATGTCTTGGCCAGACTGAAGCTCGCGCCCCAGATCAGAATAATAAAGTACTGCTGCGCAAGTACCACCTGCTCGGGGGCATGGCCCATGAACTCAAATGAACCCAGGCTAAGGTAGCCAATGGCGACGAGTAAAGGCGCAAAAAAAAGTGTTAGAAGTAGCCCCTGAGTCACTACACGGCTGCACTTGTCGAATTGCTTTCGACCAAAATATTGTGCGGTCAGCGCGTTGCCATAGGAGAGCACGCCAATAAACAGCGACATGCAAAAAAACGATGCTACTCCGCCGCCCAGTGATGCCCCCATATGTGTTGGGCTAACCAGCGACATGAAGTAACGATCAGTAAAGATCATGACTGCGAACGCACCCTGAGAGATGATCATCGGGTAAGCGAGTCTTAGCAGTTCTTTTAAAGTGGCGCGATCCATTAACGGTGCTCAATTTAATCTGGTTCTGTCGAGTGTAGATTTGACAGTTAGGCTAAAATTATTTCAGGCGCAGTTAGCAGGTTAAAGAGTAATAACGCAAGAAGGGGATGGTGTTGTTTCTTGGAGCAACCTAAAACCATCACTATAAGCAGGAAGACTGCATGTATGAAGACACCATTCTGAACACAATTCTAGTCGTTATCGGCCTGATCGAAGTAGCAGTAAAAGACTGATTCCCACGGCCAGTATGCCGCCAAGCAGCAGGCGCTCGCTATTTGCCGGGCTACTGCTTCATCTTGCCGGTGAAGTCTGTCTCGGCCTGGCGACATGAGACGATCGTGAAAGTGGTTCATTGCGCGAAAATCAGGTCGATGTCCTGGCGTTTAAACTAAGAATTCATCAGAATCCCGGATTGGCAGGATGTTCCGGGGCAGTAAGATACTGGGTAACCTTTACGGAATCGTAGTTAATTCATATTATCTCCGTATTACATTGTTCATAACCCCCCCATATTCATTAGGTATCCCATTGTCTGAAGTATTGCCGCCCCTCATTAGTGAGAATGTAAAGCGCTACACGCTTGGCGTTTTAGTCGTCGTTTACACCTTTAACTTTATTGATCGACAAATACTCTCGATCCTTATCGAACCGATAAAAGCAGATCTCGGCATATCCGATTTCGGGATGGGATTATTGTCCGGGACTGCCTTCGCCATTTTCTATGCGACGTTAGGAATGCCTCTGGCACTTGTCGCAGACCGCTGGAACAGACGCAACCTTATCGGTCTGTCGTTGGCCGTTTGGAGTGGCATGACGGCTTTGTCAGGTCTTGCGATGAACTTCTGGCAGTTGGCAGTCGCACGCATTGGTGTGGGTATAGGGGAAGCCGGGTGCAGTCCGTCTGCCCACTCAATGCTGGCGGACCTTTATCCAGCCAAAGAGCGAGCGACAGCGCTGAGTATCTATGCCCTGGGCATTCCGGTAGGCATCATGTTTGGTATGTTTGCCGGTGGTGCCATTGCCGATGCATTTGGCTGGCGTATGGCATTTTTTGTCGTCGGTATACCGGGACTGTTGCTCTCATTTGTGGTGTTCCTGACAGTAAAGGAACCACCTCGTGGGCATGCCGATGGCGTGCAGACTAACTCAGCGGAGAAAAACCCTACTATTTTGGAAGTGGCACAGTACCTGGCTACCCGTCGTTCGTTTTTACACTTGGCAACGGGCGGAGGTTTAACTGCTTTCGTTGGCTACGGTCTTGTTACCTGGGCGCCCACTTTTTTCGTTCGCAGTTACGATATGAGTCTTACCGAAGCAGGTTTCTGGCTCGGGTTGGTACTTGGGATTCCCGGTGGGATCGGTATTGTTGCTGGCGGATGGCTTTCAGACCGCTTTGGTGCCAAAGATACGCGTTGGTATTTGTGGGTTGTGACTGTTGCCTTACTCGTGGCCGTTCCCTGCAGTGCTGCAGCATTCATGGTTGATGTCTGGTGGCTTTCGCTGTTGTTGCTCAGCTTTCCTATTATGCTTGGCAACTTCTACCAGGGCACGACGTTCGCCCAGGTTCAGGGGCTTGCCCCGGTGCGCATGCGAGCTGTCGCCGCTGCAGTGTTGTTGTTTGTTCTGAACTTTATCGGTTTTGTATTTGGCCCACCGGCTGTTGGATTTCTTTCTGACATGCTCGTTGGCACTTTTAATGCCGATGCGCTGCGCTATAGTCTTTTTACCTGGGGTTTTGTGAACCTGTGGGCGGCGTTCCACTACTGGCGGGCCGGGTATTACCTTGCCGATGATCTAGTCCGTGTGGGAAGCAAGTAACGAAAACAAAACTCGGTGTTTTCGTTTCAATCTTCTGATGTCTATAGCGCCGAATTATATGCACCAGCGCCGAATTGATTCGTGGCTGACAGTCATGCCTTGCTCGGCTAGAAGATCTTCAATATCACGGTGACTGAGATTGAATCGATAGTAGAGCCAGGCAGCGTAAGCAATGAAATCCAGAGGGAATCGATGGCGTTTGTATGTTTTGATCGGTCAATTCCGTCAATTCTGACAAGTCTATTGTCAGTACCCACAGGAATCTTCAACCCGTCAGTATTGACTAATAGAACTTCTGTTATGCTTACTGGTATTCCAATAGCTGTGATCCCTGTGTATCGACATTTATTGCTTCTGCGCATGCTGGTTTTGTTGGGCGTGATCTCTTTCGGTGTTTTCCTGGCTTTTCAATATGGTTTTGTTGACCTTTTTGTCAGTGCCGATCGAAGTTACCTTTCATCCGTAATTCTTACCATCTATCTAGCATTAACCATGCATTGGGTTTGGGTGGGTTGGTTACTCTCTCGGGACCTTAGTTATGCGGCAATGCTGGATGGCGATTCGGTACCGTCGGGCACCGCCAGTCTTACCTCGGGTTTGATTGAGAGATTGGAATCTAGTCTTGGTGGGGCTCGCAGAGAGCGGCTCCTCAACCTGTATTATGACCAGCTCATGAACAGACACGCCTTTGGGCATTTTGCCACCGACGTGCTGCTCAGATTGGGTCTGCTTGGAACGATTATCGGTTTCATCTTCATGCTCCTGCCGGTGGCGGACATCAAGGATTTCGACGGAGCGGTGGTGCAGCGCCTGCTGGCCAGCATGAGTGGTGGCATGGCTGTCGCCCTATACACCACGCTCGCCGGTCTTGTCTCCAGCACATTACTTCGATTCCAATATCATGTGCTGGATTCAGCAGCCGTCGATCTTGCTAATCGCGTGTCGACTCATGTTGAGACCCGTGTTGGATTAGGTGTCGATGAGACATAGAGCTTTACATGGCAGCACATCAAGTGACGCCTTCACTGACCTTCTATTTAATGCGCTGCTTGGATTCGCCATGATGTTCATCATAGCGTTTATGCTTATCAATGATCCTGAAGATACGGGCAACATCGATTCGAAGGCGGAGATGCTCATCACCGTGCGCTGGGCTGATGGTCATCCGGACGACGTTGACACGTTAGTGGAAGGCCCGCATGGCGAAGTTGTCTGGTACCACAATCGTGATGGTGAACTGATGCACCTGGACAGGGACGATCGCGGGTTAGTAGCCGATCGCGTCACCCTTGACGGGAAAGAGGTATTGAACCCGATTAACCAGGAAACTGTCACAGTGCGGGCGCTGCAGAGTGGAGAGTATGTGGTGAACCTGCTGCACTACCAATCTAACTATGGTGAAAGTTTGCCAGTAACCGTTAAGGTCGAAAAACTGAACCCTGAAGTATCCTTGGTTTTCTACGGTACACGACTTCTCAAGGGGACGGGGGATGAGCAAACCGCAGTGCGATTTCGGCTGGATAGTGCCGGTGAAGTTGTAGGTACGAATGAACTCCAGAAGCGACTTCTGACCTTGGTTCTGGATAAATCCTGATGGCCACCGCTGTGGTGCTGTTGTCTGTGGCCTATGTTGTTGTGGCCGCGCTGTTATTGAACCTTAACCTGAAAACCAGTCATGCGCCCCGGGTAAAGGTCGCAGCGATTGTTGTTACGACTTGCTTTTATATGGTTACCTGGTTTGGCTTTCAGGCGATGTCCGGTTGGGCGTCAACGCAGCCGCTGCCCGAGCAATTCCGTCTATTGTGGGTTTCTATTGAGGAGCGAAAGAAACAGGACACAAACCCAGGCTACATATACTACTGGGTGCGAGCGCTCGACGAGGCAGATCTGCCGATTGGGCCGCCACGCGCGCATCGGGTCGAGTGGTCTGAGACAGCGGCGGAAACCGCAGAAGCGGCAGCCTCTGCAATCGAGGAAGGGCAAGAGCTTAACGGGACGCTGTCGCGAAATCTAATGACCCCCAGTGAAGAGGGTGATGCGATTTCGGGATACGCCGGTGAGCAGTCAGTCACCGGCGCTTCAGACGGGGAAGTGAATATTCGCTTCAACCGCGCACCACCCCGGCACCTGCCTGCTAAGCCTGTACCGGGCTAGCCCTGCCTACTTAAGCCAGGTCAGTCTGGCTGCTTCCTGGTTACCCAGAGCAAGTTCGCGGTCCTCATGTGCTCGCGCCTTTATGTAATCGTGTACCAACACCGTATCAGTAGGCGTTAGAGAATCGGCAAAGGAAGCCATTCCTGAACCGGCCTGCAGACCGCCTAGTACAATGCCGTCAAAGTTATCGTGTGAGCCTTGACCCATCATTCGCAAATCGGCGATGACGCCGCCTGAGCGAGCGACAAGGCCGTGACAAAGTGCGCAGAAGTCATGGTACAAAACCTCTCCCCGGGCAATGGTCTCATCGTCTACGTCAGCCAGCTGTTGTGCCGGTATCGTCATGTCCCTGACCGTAGGTGAGGGTAAAGCGCTTGTGCCGCCGAGTTTGAATACCAGCATGCGGCCGGTATTGCTGTGGGTAAGGGATGCCGGTTGCGGTACCGGATCTATCGGTGCACCGGAGAAGAGATCGCCGCCGCCAGTACCGGTCAGGATCGAAACGTATTGAACACCATCGATCTGATAACTGATCGGTGGGGCCAGCATGGAAACGTAGGTATTAAACTCCCAAAGCACTTCCCCGTTGTCCTGGTCATACGCTGCGAACATCCCCAGCGCATTACCCTGGAACACAAGGCCACCTTTGGTTCCAAGGACGCCACCGTTCCAGTAATGGGGAAACTCTACGGCCCACTTTTCTTCACCTGTTAAAAAGTTGAACGCCTTGAGATAGCCTCGAACCTTCGGTTGAGAACCAACGTTGTCAACGAAGAGCTGTGCGATTCGACCGAATTCGAGCCCGAGATTCATGCGACCTGGATGACGCTTGTAGAGGCCGGTCTCGTAGTACTCATCGGACATCGCATAGATGAGTGGGTTTTCCTGCACAGGCAGGTACGCAATACCAGCTTCTGCGTCAATGGACATGGCTTGCCAATTGTGCGCTCCAAGGGGGCCAGGCAGCACCCATTTTGCCTCATCACTGTAGTCGCCCCTGCCACTCTCTACGGGTCGACCGGTGTCCAGATCGACATGGGTTGCCCAGGTAACAGCCGCGAAAGGATTGGCGCGCAGCAGCTTGCCGTCAGCACGATCAATAACGTAGAAGAAGCCGTTCTTAGGTGCCTGCAATAGTACCTTGCGGTCTTCACCATCAATGGTCATATTGGCAAGGGCGATATCTTGAACCGCAGTGTAGTCCCAGTTGTCTCCTGGGGTGGTCTGGTAGTGCCAGCGGTACTCGCCGGTGTCTGCATCAAGCGCCACGATAGAGGAGAGATACAGGTTATCGCCGCCGCCGGGAGAACGCAGTTCTCTGGACCAGGGGGAACCATTGCCAACGCCGAGGTAGACGGCATTGAAGTCAGGGTCATAGACAATGGAGTTCCATACTGTTCCACCACCGCCATATTCCCAGTAGTTGGTTCCTTTCCAGCTTTTCGCTGCAGTCTCCATGGCTTTGTTTTCAAAAGGTTCTGCAGGATCGCCCGGAACGGTGTAAAACCGCCAAACCTGATCACCGGTCTTCGTGTCGTAGGCAGTGACGTAGCCTCGCACACCAAATTCGGCGCCACCGTTGCCTATGAAGATCTTGTCGTTGGCTACCCTTGGTGCGCCTGTGACGGTATAGAAGCGGTCACGGTCGATGATGGTGTCAACGCTCCAGACTTGTTTGCCGGTTTCCGCGTCTAGCGAGAAAAGACGGCCGTCGAGGCTGCCGAAATAAACGTGTCCTTTGTATACCGCGACGCCGCGATTCACAACATCGCAGCAGGCGCGACGCCCCCATTCGCGCGGGACTTCGGGATCAAACTGCCACTTTTCTTCGCCCGTGACGGCGTCGATGGCATACACCCGGCTCCAGGTGGTGGTGAAAAACATGATGCCGTCGACCACGATCGGCGTTGATTCGAGTGCTCGGTTCGTGCCCATATCCTTGTGCCAGGCCAGGCCAAGGTCTTTTACGGTGTCTTTGTTAATCTGCTTAAGGGGAGAGAAGCGTTGCTCTTCATAGGTGCGCCCGTAAGCCAACCAATTGCCCGGTTCGGAGTCTGCATTGTTGATGCGAGCATCATCAATCTGCCCGATAGCAGATGACGCTTGGGTTTCTTTGGCCGTCTCTGCAAGCTTTGGTGCTTCTGGTGCTTCTGAGCAAGCGGCGATGAATAGTGTAGCCATAACAAGCAGTACAGTGGGTGCTTGGTACATGTAGTTTCCCCCTGATCTTTGGTACGTAGAACATACGCGTGTTTTTGGTTTAGTACCAGCGGTGCCTGAGACACTGTGACTTAGGCACGGTATAGGCATCTATCGACGCTACAAAAATAGGCATCTTAGATCACAAAGGCATCACCTTTGTACGCAGTCTTTTACATCTAAAAGATTACAATAGAGGGGCTCAGCATATGCACGCTGCAAGCTCAAACAACCACCTGGGATACATTCGAACATGGCAAATATTACACTAATCTGGCGGATACTGGTTGTTATCTTTGTTGTCCAGGTGACAATCATGCTGACGTTGTCGAGTATCCCGGACCTCGAACTTTTTCCCTTAGAGCAATTCCCGATGGTTCTCCTTATTGCGCTCGATTCATTTATCCTGGCGCTCCTATCCGGTCCGACAATTTATTTCTGGGCCATTCGCCCGTATGTAGAGTCGCGGGGTAAAGCTGAAACGCTGCGACTTACCGAAATCTCGAGCGATCTCGCGCTGATATTTGATACCGCGAACGCCCCGTTCTTCGGTATAGATGTGCAAGGCAGGGTCAATGAGTGGAACCAGCATGCAGAAAAGATTACTGGCTTTAATAAGGAAGAGGTGATGGGTCGGCATCTTGTGGCCAATTTTATTACTGATGACTATAAGGCTTCGGTAGGCGCGGTTCTGGAGAAAGCACTGAAAGGCATAGAAACTGCGAACTTTGAATTCCCGTTGTTCAACCGATATGGAGATCGGATTGATGTTCTACTTAATTCGACGACACGGCGCGATATCTCCGGTGAAACCATTGGTGTGATTGGCGTGGGTCAGAATATTACAGAACTGAAAGACAAAGAAGAACAACTTCAAATGGCGCTGGATAAAGCAGAACGAGCAACTGAAGTGAAAAGTCAGTTTCTTGCGTCAATGAGTCATGAGATTCGTACACCAATGAATGCAGTATTAGGCGTATTAGCGTTGTTAAAGGATTCATCTTTGGATGAAATACAATCCGATTTTGTTCGTACCGGGGAAGAGTCTGGGAAATTACTATTAACAATTATTAATGACATTCTTGACTTTACCTCCATGGAATCACACAAATTACAGCTCGAAGATGCTTGTTTTAATTTACATAGGATTCTAAGTAGTTGCATTAATATCACGAAGCACTTAGCCGATAAAAAACATTTAGACCTGACGCTTATTATTCAACCGGGTTTACCTCGCTATGTTAGCGGTGACGCAAGTCGTTTGCAGCAAATAATAATTAACCTCATTAATAACGCGATCAAATTTACAGCGAGCGGTGAAATAATCGTTTCTGCCGAGGCCCAAGTACATAACAATAAGGTGATACTTTCATGCACAGTTAAAGACTCGGGTGCAGGCATTGCAGAAGCTTCCCTGGCAACTTTATTTGATGAATTCACAATGGCAGATCAAAGTCATAGCAGGCGTTATGAAGGAACGGGGTTAGGCCTGGTTATTTGTAAACGCCTGGTATCTCTAATGCATGGACATATCGGTGTAGATAGTACTCTGGGGAAAGGAAGTACATTCTCATTTAGAGTTAAACTTGGAAAAATCGAATATAGAGACAGTGTCGATAGGTTAATGCCAGATGCTCAGGAATCCCCGCCCACATTACCGGATAGTGAGACCCGGATTCTATTGGCGGAAGACAATGTCATTAACCAAAAGGTCATTAAAAGTTTACTAAAAGCAAAAGGAATGTTTGTCGATATTGTGTCAAATGGCGAAGAGGCACTCGCTGCAGTCGCTAGCCTACCCTATGATATTGTATTAATGGATGTGTCTATGCCTGAGATGGATGGGATGACATCGACGAAAAAAATCCGTCAACTTTCTGGCACTGTAGGTAAAATTCCTATTGTTGCCCTGACTGCCCACACACTTTCTGGTGACCGAGAACGAATACTAGCGTCAGGTATGGATGATTATCTGGAAAAGCCGATAGATATTATTGCCACATTAAACTGCATTGCTAGATGGACAGAAAAAGACCCTGCAAGTATTGCTGGGCAAGTGTAAGGGGTTAGATGTAGTCGGCCAAACGATTTTCGAACATGATCATAAACCCGTTGAGTCCCGGCTTCCAATTCCGGGCCGGCATCGTCCACTTCTTTGATGCCGCCTGGATGGCCAGGTAAATAACCTTCTTTGTAGAATTGTCAGTCGGAAACAAATTCCGTTTCCTGGTCGCCTTTCGGATGACGCTGTTGAGTGACTCAATGGCCGGTTGTTTTCCGAAGTGGTTATAAAACGTTTTTCGCCAAAGATTTCTCTAAGACCCGCAAAGAATAAGCCTCAGTTCACG
>DTZW01000197.1 GCA_012961165.1 Gammaproteobacteria bacterium
TCCGGTCGAAACTGGAACAGCTGCTCATAGCGGTCCAGTCTTTCCGGCTCAATGGTTTGCCAATGGTCTGTGTAGAATGTGTCCATAGTTAACTCTCTGGTGCGTGGACCCTGAATGTCATTCATTAACAAAGATTTTCTATTGCAGTCAGACCCAACTTATCGTTTATATCACGATTACGCGATTGATTGCCCAATCCGCGATTACCATTCCCACCTGGATCCGCTCCGAATTCGGAACAATACCCCGTTCGAGAATCTCTCCACCATCTGGCTGGAAGGAGATCACTTGCATCAATCCGGGTGCACTGCCTCTGATCACAGACTCGAAGGGTTCTTTATAACCTTAACCCCGTCGACACTGGTCGGCGAACTTGTTCGACACATCTCCTACCGCAACACCGCGTGATACTTCGGTTTCGAATCAATTTGACCAATGGAACGATGCTTGTGAAAATACTCGAAACGAAAGGAACCAAAGATGTCTTCTGACATACCAGATATCTATCCGGGCCGGGAGCTCGCGCTCATTAATAAGCTGCGCGAAAATATTGAGCGTGTCATCCGTAGCAACAACCAAAGTATCAAATGGCTATTAGCCGCATTTTTTTCTGGGGGTCATGTGCTGCTAGAGGACGTTCCAGGGACCGGCAAAACAACACTTGCAAAGTCACTGGCGGGTTCGATTGATGCTACTTTCAAACGAATACAGTTCACGCCTGATCTGTTGCCTTCGGATATTCTGGGTGTTTCTATTTTCGACCAGCAAAACCAGGACTTCTGCTTCAGGCCCGGCCCGATTTTTACCCAGATACTACTGGCCGACGAAATAAACCGGGCGTCACCAAGAACCCAGTCTGCACTGCTTGAAGCAATGGGAGAAAATCAGGTAAGCATCGAAGGTGAAAGGCATCCGATGGATGAACTCTTCTTTGTAATTGCGACTCAAAATCCGATTGAGTTTCATGGCACCTACCCGCTACCAGAGGCACAGATGGATCGTTTCGCTATGAGCTTTAAACTCGGCTACGTTTCTAAAGAGGACGAAGTGCTGATCATGGACTCCCAAAGATATAAGCATCCGTTGGACTCCCTTGCCGCCTGCACATCAATTGAAGACATTCGTCTTATTCGAAAAGCTGCGGCTGACATCCGAATCTCTGACGAACTGAAACGTTACATTGTCGACATTGTTGTACAGACCCGGACCACACCGGGGGTCGCCATGGGCGCCAGTCCCAGGGCAGGAATAACATTGATGAAAGCGTCGCAGGCACTTGCTCTGATGGAAGGTGTCGATTTCGTCACGCCGGATCACATTCAGGAACTTGCCATACCAAGCATCGCCCACCGACTGATACTGGACTCCGGTTCGCAATACTCTGGCTCACAGACCGCACAGATACTCCTGGAAATTATTCAGGACATTCCCGTCCCCGCTTAACTGATATGGCCTTTCGCGAACGCGCCTTCCCAACCTGGACACGGTTAACAACTATTAACCGTCGTGCCACGCGGCGTAACTCAGATCGAGGAAGGCTACTGCAAACCGGTACGTTTATCTGTGGTGCTGTCGGGTTAGATACAGACCTTTCATTTGTCTACCAGTTGTTTGCATTACTGGTCTGCACACTGGTCTTTGCACGCCTGAGCATCAAGGTTCGTTCACCAGGCGTCAGCGTCAAACGCCAATTGCCTAAGTATGCTACCGCGGGTGTTCCGTTCGAATATTTTATCACCGTCATCAATGATGGGAATCGTGTCGAACGAGATCTGCAGGTCCTCGATAACCCAAAAATTATTCCACCAGATCTCGCCCAGTTTGAACGTATGAAGGAACCAGGGGAAGAAACCCGGAATGCCTATGATCGATGGCTTGGATTTCACCGTTTCATTTGGCTGCAGAAACTAAATACCGGTATCAGTCTTAAGAATGCTGATGTACCGGATGTTGAACTACTTTCCCATGCCCAGGCCGTTGTCGAGGCGACTCCTCTAAGGCGAGGGCACGTATATTTCGAATCCACCACCATCCTGCATCCCGACCCCTTTGGCCTGAACTACGGAGCCACGGAATTCGATAACCGCGAACACCTGACGGTGCTACCGAAGCGGTACCCTATTCCACGGCGGTTTGAGTTTAAGGGCGGTCGTCACTTCCAGCCAGGCGGAATTAATTCCACCTGGTCCATTGGCGAAAGTGATGAATTTGTTTCCCTGCGTGACTACCGCGATGGAGACCCAATCCGGAAAATCCACTGGGCTAGCTCCGCAAAACGTGACAAGCCGATCGTTAAGGAGTTCCAGGATGAGTTTTTTGTGCGCCAGGCCCTGATCGTCGATACCCTCGGTGATAATCCTGCGGCGTTCGAGGAAGTCATCTCGGTCGCCGCGAGCCTGCTCATGAACATAGAGAACCTGGATGGACTGATGGATCTCTACTTCATGTCAACTCGACCGGAGATAATCACTGCTGGCCGGGGCTATGCCCAGACTTCACAACAACTGGAAGCTCTGGCCACCCTTCAGTTAACAGACCAGCTATCTTCTGACTTCGTAGACCTTCTTTCGCAACACGCTCGCAGGATGAGCGGCTGCCTGATGGTGTTCTCCGGTTTCAGTAAACAACAGGAGACCCTGCTCGCGACGATCGAAAACAGGGGAGTTCAAACCGCAGTATTTATTGTTACGGGGGAAAGTGATGAAACGACCTATCGTGAAGATTTTTACCTTCTGGAGGCAGGGAACATCGAAGCCGGGCTAAAGGCCCTATGAGTCGCAGCAACCCAATCAAACCGCGTTACCTTGGTGGATTGTCCGCGCTCTTCTGGGGTTGGCAATGCGAACTGATCTGGTTCGCGCTACCCATCGCAATCATTCTGGAAGCTCGTTACTACCTGAACCGACGCTGGGCCCTGACAAAAACAGATTTTTACCGTGTTGCTGACCTGACTGCCATTGGTCTGGTTGCCATGGTATTTTTCCTTTTTCTGAATCGTCAGGAATATCATTTCATCACCACGCTCCTGGCGTGGATCCCGATCCTGTTATTCCCGCTTGTCGCGGTTCTGGCCTACAGCACCACGCCCCGAATGTCGCTGGATGTCCTGTTCTACAGCCTGAGGCGACAACGGGAACCCGTTCAACAATCCTGGGACATGGACTATGTTTACCTGGGCGCATGCCTTTTAGCCGCGGGTCTTAACAAAGAAAGCAGCTACTACTTTCCAGTCGTAGTCATTATTTTCGCCTGCTCGCTGTACCAGCTTCGGTCCCCCCGTTTCACAAAGAAAACCTTTGTTATCGGTCTATGTGCCATCCTCCTGACCGCGACCGCTTTTCACCACGGTATCCGAAACACGCATCTGAGTATTAAAAAACAGACAGAACTGTGGATCGCAAACTGGATTTCCCAACATACCGACCCGCTCAAAACACGTACAGCGATCGGAAAAGTCGGGCAACTCAAACTCTCGGACTCGATAGCGTTTCGGATCAAGCCGAGTTCCGGGAAACCTGATTTTCCATCACTATTAGTCGAGGCGGTTTATAACACCTCCTCTGGCACAGAGTGGGAAGTATTTGACCCAAGGTTTAATACGGTCAAACACGAAGATGATTTCACCTGGGGATTTTCTGACACGGTTTCGTATCCCCATCCTGAGTCCAAAATCTATCTTGAATTTGATCGTGATAGATCCCTCATTCCAGTTCCGTCACAGCTGGTAGAGCTCAATGAGCTGCCCGCAACTGACGTCAGTATGTCGACCTACGGGGCCCTACAGGGTATCGGTCTGATCCCGGCCCCGCATTACCGCGTGAGATATGATAACGAACCACACCTGGGTGACGAACCCGGCCCGATGGACCTGGTCGTACCTGAGGAACACAGGGTTGCACTACATCAAGTTACCGATGGGCAGATCCCAGCGGCGCAAGCCATTCCTTTCCTCCAGGACTTCTTCTCTGATTTTAGGTACACACTCTTCCAGAAGAATATCGAAATCACAGACGATCCCCTCGGGCATTTCCTTCAAACAAGCAAGGCGGGGCACTGTGAATACTTCGCCAGCGCAACAACCCTGTTACTCAGGCAATTGGGCATACCCTCAAGGTATGTAGTGGGCTACGCCATTACAGAATGGAACGATGACATGAAAATGTACATCGTACGCAAACGACATGCCCATGCCTGGGCGAGCGCCTATATCAACGGTCGCTGGGCCCCCATCGATACAACACCGCAACAGTGGCTGGCGATGGAAGAAGACCAGTCATCTGTTCTGCAACCCCTCTGGGACTTCCTGGGGAACAACCAGTTTCTCTTTGAGCTTTGGTTTAACGACCAGAAACTCGAGGACTATGAAAACGAGCTCTACGTTATCGGGTTCATACTCGCACTCATTCTCATCTGGCGTATCGCAACCTCGGAACAGGTGATTATTGAAAGAGAACAAACAACTGATGCTTCAAACTGGATTCTCCCCGGCAGAGATTCACCCTTCTTCAGAATAGAGGCACAACTATCCATCCTTGGGTTTCGGCGAGGCAAAGGTGAACTTATGGCCGAATGGCTACTGAGAATCGAAAGGCCGGAACTGCTGCCAATGCTGACTAGCCATAATCGTTGGCGTTTTGATCCGCAGGGTATTTCGATAGAAGAAAAAAAGAACCTGGCAGATCACGTAAAGCATTGGCTAGACTCCGAACCCATTCAGAAAACCTAGCCGTCATACTCACCGGATTTTCATCGGTTATGGTCTTTGACCCTGCCCTGACGTATTCTCACGGCTGACTTCGAGCTTATTGACTATCCCTCGTATGGCCCCAGTTATATTGCAATGAACGACCAGTCTGCTAGTCCCTGTCATTTAGTGCCCGGTGAACCTTCTTTATGACTATCTCACGGGAACGAACATGCGTTCTGTGCTTACGGGGCAATCAGCTACTTGCAATAGAAATGGAAGACCCGATGACCACAAAACGTTACTGGTCCTTCCCCGGGGGGGGAGTGGAAGAAAGGGAAACACCAGAGGACTGCGCGGTACGCGAAACACTTGAAGAATCCGGCTACCAGGTAGCCCTCACTTCTGATGCCTTTACCAACAACTATAGGTTCCGTTGGAATGGCAATACTTACGACTGCACAACTCACTGGTATATGGCTGAGCTGGCATCTGAAGAAAAGGAGCAGGTTTATGATGCAGCCTACATTTTGCAATCATCATGGCTGGCATGGCCAAAGTGTCGCCAGCTGTTTTTATTTAATCCCGGGATAGTTGCAGCGCTGGATCACTGGCTACCTATCAAGGCCTAACGGAGGGTCTAAACCTCATCGCCAGGTTGGTTAAGGTACTCAGACAGGCCGTATCCTTTACGCTCACCATCCAGTGTGTATTCCGTCATCCCTTCACCAATATAAGTGACCTGTTCCGAGCGCCGGTTGCGAAGTGGAATGAATCCTTTAACCACACCTTCCACATGATGCTGATCACCATTTTCCAGGGTCACGTCCGCGATCAACTTCTTGTGAAAACTGGTCCCTTGTTCATATTCGGTCGATAGCTCAATATCCTTGATCTGCAGAAGCTCTGTTC
This sequence comes from Gammaproteobacteria bacterium, assembly GCA_012961165.1. Taxonomy (GTDB): domain Bacteria; phylum Pseudomonadota; class Gammaproteobacteria; order Pseudomonadales; family Azotimanducaceae; genus UBA9659. The sequence goes on from DTZW01000197.1 coordinate 5,597, forward strand.
CTTTATGGAACATGCCACCTCGCCGGTCACCAACAACAGACAGCACCATTCCAAGGTCATCGCCATAATTACCGGTAATCCAGCGATAAGATGGAACGGACTGCCAAAACCTGGGTCCCCATGAATGATCGCGAATACCATGGCCGTTAATATTTACAGTCGCTTCGCCCTCAATCGAAAGCGTGCCTTCAACCCGCATGTGTTGCTCAGAATGAGCTCTTGCGAAATCATTGCCATCGCCAGCTTCACCCACGTGTCCATACAGAGGGCCCACCCCGTGGTGAACCAGCTCCAGCTGAATCCTCTTAAAAGGATTACTCTTAAAGGCCTTGCCAGGATCTTTCATATCCCTGGGATCAAGCATATAGAGCGCGGTCCCATCGTAGGTCGTACGCAGCCTTTCACCCGGTTCCAGGACTTGCACCCGAACGCCACCCGCATTCCACTCGTCGTTATTTGATATCTCAGGCTTCTTGTAATTAAAAAATACGGATCCGTCACTGTTAAACACAATCACGGTCATTTCCGCATATCCCTCGTTAGCCCGGTTACCGATACGAATAAATCCGCCGCGGTTACTTTCTCTGTCAAAGAAATTGAAATAGACGGACTCATTGAAATTGTCTTCAGGACCCAGTGGGTGGGTGTAGTCGTCTTCCGGCTTTATATTTCCAACGATTGTTACCATAAACATCTCCTCAGGGTAATGCTTTCAGGGACTTAAGGGCATACTACATAAGAGTCAGGTTCAAGTATAATAGCGCCCAGATTCTCATAGCAGGGTGACACTTGGATATCAAAGCACGCATGAAAAACATCATTGCCAAGGAGGCTGCTGCAATACAGGGCATTAAGGTAACGGACGCTTTTGTAGACGCGGTGAACCTGTTGCTTAACTGCCGCGGCAAGGTGATCACCACAGGAATGGGGAAAGCAGGATACATAGCAAACAAATTTGCCGCGACCATGTCATCTACAGGAACATCTGCTTTTTTTGTACACCCGGCAGAAGCGGGTCATGGAGACCTGGGCATGCTGTCCAAAGATGACTGCATTGTTGCTTTCTCAACAAGCGGAAAATCCAATGAAGTGCTGGAGATGCTTGCCAACGCAAGCCATAACCTCGGCGTAAACACAGTAATAGGGGTGACATCCCACATCGACTCACCGTTGCGCGACATGTCAAAAGTTGTCCTGGATATGGGGCCTGATATAGAAGAACCCTGCCCAATTAACACCACGCCCAGCGCTACTATTGCGGTCATGTTGGCGATCTCGGATGCCCTTGCACTAACATTGATGGAGTTAAAAGAATTCACAACGTCCGACTATCACGCGCGTCATCACAAGGGGTACCTGGGGTCTGCCACACGCCCCGCAACGAGTTACGACGAGTCCTGAACCAATGCAGATAGTCGACCCTGCAGAAATCGCCAAGATGATGCCGTATGCATTAACTTTTCGTCAGAACAGAACTTTACCGAGGACGTCAAATCGCATGTCCGAACCTTTATTCCTCGTGTCGGTCCAATGACCATAGCCATGTGTATGCGCAACACCATTCGATTGTTTGAACATTTTCACCATGAGTAGCCTGGATAAACTAAGAGAACAAAACCTTGCGGCCTATCTCGACGCGCTGGCTGCGAAGACTTCGACGCCTGGGGGCGGCGCTGTCGCGGCGGTGGTTGCAGCCGAGGCCTGTTCCCTGGTCGCCATGGTGGCTAACTTCAGCAAGGACGAGACCGCAAAAGATATCGCCGGCCGCGCGCATGCTTCCATCGCTAACCTTCTGGAACTTGGGGACCAGGACGCACTGGCATTTGAATCCGTGATGAAAGCTTTCAAGGGTGAAGGCGACCGATCGAGCGCTTGTGAACAAGCTGCAGGCATCCCGGCGCAGGTCATCGGAATTTGCCTGACACACGTCGAGGATCTGGAATACCTTTCTGCGCAGGGTAACCCAAATTTAATCACCGACACTGCTATTGCCTCACTGCTGTTCGATTCAGCGCTGAAATCCAGCGAGCTCAATATCCTGATCAACATGAAAGATTTCGATGCTATCCCGGAAGGTCTGGAGTCAGCGATCAATAGCGTACCCGGCGCGACGAGCCGGCTTCAGTTCATCGCGAGCACGATTAGAACAGGCCTCTCGTGAGGCAACTGCTGATCGCTGGATTGATCCTGCTCGGTAGCTGTAGCTCACAGCCTCCTGCTGCTTCCACTTCTGCAGACATTCCCGCTACCACAATTCCGAAAACAACAACTCCTGCAACAACTCATGCAACAACGAAAAAGCGGTTCGAGAACCAGATCGCAGAATTCATCCTGAGTGAAGTCCAGGAATCACTCCCAGAGCTACAAGGTGTGGCAAGAGTGCAGTTTCTCCGGCAGAAATCAGAACAATTTAACCATGGCGTGAACAACAATCTCCTGTCCAGCAGGATGTTGATGGAAAAAGACATCCTGGACTACCTGCTCATCAGCGAAGACATCTTGCTCCACTCGGACAGCTACGCTTCTACCCTGGGCGCACTCAGCTCTCTTGACTGGAAACCTGACACTTACGAACAAAAAATACTTGAAGAGTTAAACCGGATTGACCAAACGATTGCTGTGCTCGCCAGTAACACAAGCAAGGATTCGTTCAACCATCATGCTCACATGTCCCGGGTCCGCAAGACTACGCTGTATCCTGAAGATACGTTCAACGGAAGACAGACTTACCTGGACCGCTTATCACAGGAAATGGTTAGCGCACAGGCGAACTGGTATGACACCTACAACACCTACAGCCCCTCCGAACTCTCGATACTCGGTGAGGAAGGCTCAACTCGTTCGTTTCATTACAGCGCTGACGGCCTGGTTATCAACCTGGACCAGGTGAAAGATTTACCAGCCTTCGAACTGAAATGTCTTGCGGCGTTTTACGGGTTCCCCGGATTGCAAAGTTTCATATCCGATCCCGAAGACTCGCTGCGTAGCTTCCTTAACCTGCCTGCCTACACGCTCGGTTGGGCAGGCTATATCCTGGATGAGATCGGCACCAGGGACCAGGGCAACACGCTGGACTATCTGTACTTTGCGCGTCTTCAGTCATCGATGGCGCTTGCCGACCTAAAGTTGCACAGTGACGAATGGTCGATTGACGAAGCCGTGAAGTACATCACCGAAAACACCCCCTACACGTCACACCGAATCACACTGATGATCGGGCAGATTCAGCAAAACCCTGGTTACTACGCCTCTGCACTCGGTGGAAAACTCAAGTTTTCTGAACTAAAAGGTCGCTGTTTGGCGGAAGGCAAGAGCTGCCAGGCTGACTTCAATCAACAAGTCATCGATCGGGGACCAATACCCTTTGAGGTACTGGAACGTCTGATTTTCTAGACGCTGCTAATGCGAGTGATCGTGACCGTGGGGGCGCGCAGCAAATTGTTCTGAAAGAACAACCAGTTCATCTTTTGAAAACAATTGCTTTTTCTCCAACAAAAACGTCAAGGCATCGAAGAAGTGAATGAAGTACTGATAATCCCCATCATCCGTGCAGGTTCCAATTTGCAGTATTAATTGTTCGCGGAACTCGTCCCAAGTGAACATCCCCTGCTCGCAAAGTGCCCGAGCCATCCCAAACACTCGACTTTGCCATGGCGCATCAAACACAACCTCTCCATTTGCCATAGGCGGGGCAATCAACCCCTGGAGCTCCATCTCGCTCAAGATGGTTCCCCTGGTACTTCAACCCCGATGAGTACTTCAACCCCGATCATCGAATCCCTGGTGACAAGTTCAGCAAGCTGTTCCTCTTTGAGATTCTGGGTCCCGGGTGGCCGCATCGGAAGCACCATGTACCGGATCTCGGCGCTGGAATCCCAGACCTGGATTTCAACATTACTGCCAAGTCCGACACCCATCTCTGCCAGAAGCTGCCTTGGCTCCATTACAATGCGAGATCGATAGGCCGGATCTTTGTACCATTTCGGTGGCAACCCGAGAACGGCCCATGGGTAGCAGGAGCAGAGCGTACAAACTACAGCGTTATGTACCTTGTCCGTATTCTCAACCACAACCAGTTTTTCAACCTGGCCGCCTTCAAAGCCAAAGCTTTCGACGATCGAGGTCGCATCCGTTAGCAGCTGCTTTTTGAACTGAGGATCGACCCATGCCCTGGCCACTAACCTCGCGCCATTCAAGGGACCAACCCGTTCGCTGTAGCGAGTGATAATATCGTCCACAGCTTCGGCTGTTAACAATCCTTTTTCAATCAGGATAGATTCCAGCGCTTCAGCTCGAATCGCCTGCGGACTTTCATCAGACATCGACAAACTCCAGATAAGGTTCAAAAAGGTCGACACAGACAGCAAACCCCGGCTTATCCCAAAGTACCTCGCTGCTGAACCTGACGGTGTAAAGATGCTTTGGGTTCTCTCCTTTGCCATGAGCATTGGTGTCGGGAAATACCCATCCATTGTGATGCATAACGATCTCACCCCGCTTTCCCATCGCGTATTCGGGCAACCGGGTATGGTGACTTACCGCAGTAACGAGGGATCTCACCTGATCACCCACGTTGAATTTTGGCGCACTGCTTACGGGTCGATCACTGCCACTGGAACCTGGTGGTTCGCCGAGGGGGTCAGGCGAAGGTGATGGTTGTGCCGCTATCAGATCATTTCTTGATGCACCATGGGCAATGGCGCGAAGCGTAATTTCTTCCTGGCTAACTATTCCGGCCTCTGCCAGAAGTGTTTCAACCCCGCCCAGCCAACGGCCATAGTAACCATGGGTGAGATATGCTTCAGGATCTATTCGTTCAACCGCATGCCTGAACCGGTCGGTGTTAGACCAGGCCCCCGCCGCAGACGCAGCACCAACCATGGCAAATACTTTAGCCTCCCAGCGATCATGGAACACCGTTTCGGCACCTGACTGGTCGACCTGACCATAACCCAATTTGCCCCCTAAATCGTGCACCCCTTTCATGACGGATCGCCCAACTGAGTTTGATCGCTGGATGTAAAATTTTCCCTGCGGTCCAGGATGTTCCTGATTTTTTTGTACTCTGTTTCGTTCAGGTTAAACCTGGTAAAGATCAGCGCGCCAATCAAGTAGCAAACCAGGGGGAAAATGGCATAGAGGACAAGCAATGCGAGTTTTGTCACCTCTGTCTGCTCCTGATTCGGCACGAAGCCTGAACTGCTCAGCACAAAACCGGTTAGCATCAGGGTAATACCTGTCGCGCTTTTAAAAACAAAATTCCACGTGGCGAAGTAGGTTCCCTCTTTTCGCTTTCCCGATTTGTACTCATCATAATCAATCACATCTGATTGTATCGAAGGCGCGACAACCGCCCCGCTACCAGCACCAAGTCCACAGATCACGGCGAGAACAGAAATCAGGGTGTCGGAACCCGACTCCAGGAAGAACATGCCACCAAATCCAAAACCGGTTACGAGCATCGAAAAGATCCACATTGCCTTCTTACCGACTCGCCTCGAAAGCGGCACCCACAGAGGCACGGAAAACACCGAGGGGATCAGGTACAACAGGATATAGATCACCGTCTTCTCGGGTCGCATCACAATATATTCAGCGATGTAAGGCGTCAAGATACCGATCGTCGCCCCCCCAAGGTTCTCAATGAAAAACACCACCAGCAAAAGGCTCGCATATTTGTTTCTTAGGACATCGCCGAATGCGATAAAAGGGTTTGATTCACCCCTGCCCTGGTATTCGGGACGTTCTTTTGTGTTGAAGAACATCCAGATAATCAGCGCGGCCGTAACAACACCCGCTATCACAGAGACTACAAAGGCAATTTGTCTAGGGTTCTCACCAGTGATCAGCTGATGCATCGCAACCAGCGCCAATAAAGACCCTGAATTCCAGATCATATGCCGCAGTCCAAATATGCGTGTCCGCTCGTGATAGTTCGTTGAAAGTTCTGCACCAAGTGATGTGTGCGGAACACTAAATGCTGTCATAGAGGTGTAGAAGAGAATGACCGCTGCCGCCATCCAGACAATGACCATTGATTCGCTCAACAACTCAGAAGGATTCCACATCATATAAAAAGTGCCGCAAACGAAGGGCACTGACATCAGCATCCATGGCCTGCGTCGACCCACCTTCAGATTCGTTCGATCACTCAGGTAGCCGGCGACCGGGTCTGTCACCGCATCCCATATTCTTGAAATTCCAAAGATCAGCCCCATCACTGCAGGAGAAATCAATAGAACATCCGTGGAAAATTTCATGAGGTAAAGCGAGACCATGAAAAACATGAACCCGACGCCAACCGTCGGAATGTTGTAATTCACAATGGTGCTTAAGGGCAGGACCTCACTGAGTCCATCGTTGCGGTCGCGACTCACCGTGTAGTCACTAACTGTTTTCAGCCATCGTTGCGGATAGTTGCCAGCGGCGGCGTTTAGGCTGACCGTTTCGATAAGCGGTTGAAAGTGCATCCGTAATATACAGTTCAAACAACAGGGACCTTACCGACGGTCTGAAGTTAGAGATAGATTCAGCCAGGTCTCTTGTTTCCTTATCCTGTACTTTTACGGCTATCCCTGTCGTTTGAAACTCCCCACTACTGCCAGAGCTGTCGTTCATCGCGCAGTGCAGGCAAAAATCAGGGTTTTCTTCCAGGTCACGGGTACGGGGTGAAGTGGGCTCCAGAAAGATAAACACATGCCCCTCGCCAATAACCGGAGTGACCGGATGTGCGCGGGGTCTTCCATCCTTGCGAAGGGTTGCAAGGTACGCAACTTTACCGTCCAGCCGCTCCTGGCCAAAAGCGGCTAACGCGACATCTTCTCGTTCAAGAACGGCCCAGCGTGCTGCTTGCATGATATTCTCTTCTGATAACAACCTGACACCTTAGCATGGTTAATCCGTATTGCCGATCAGGTCAAAATCGAATTCTGGCCGCTAACAGCAACCGGAGCTTCAATCTTTATGCCGATGATACGGGCAAGCTCAGCACGCTGGTTCATCCATCGTTTTCCTTCAGGGACACAACCTGGCCACGGGATGGCCGCCCACAGATTCAGCATCTGCTGGAAAAACCATCTGGCCATAGCCTCCTGTCACAAACTCATGATTCGTAGAATCGCCATTCTCCCACAGGATCTGGAACTTATATAAACAGCCTTGCAACAGGGGGAAAGAGACACCCATCAACATGATATGGAGTCCACCGGGCTTTAACTCATAGCGTTCTCCGGGCGGCACCAGGATCTCCCCATGAACCATTCTTGCCATGCCTTCGTCTTCTACTGTCCGGTGAATCATGGCGTGCCTTGCACCGGTGAACCTGATTTCTGCAACCCTCATTTCATGAGAGCTATTGTTTTCGAACAAACCATAGATAGCAGCGCTTGATGCCCCCGGAGGTGTTGCCCGCGACCAGGCCTGCACCGCCACATCCGATTTCGCCATCAGTGGCAGAGCGACCAGCAGTAGCACGGCACAAATACGCATTTCAAAAAGTCATCCTGCAAAGCTTTCAGTATATCCCAGCCGAAAAGTTGTAACGATGCCGAGCGACGAACCTTTTCACCCCCTACCGTGCTACAATTTCGAACCCTGGATTCGGAACTTCACTTCACTGTAATGCTTCGAATTGGTGTACTAGCATCTCATCAAGGAACCAACTTCCAGGCTATTGTAAACGCTTGTCAACAAGGCAGGGTCCAAGCAAACGTCGCCCTGCTTATCTGCAACAACTCTGATGCGCCAGTCATGGCCAGGGCTCGAAAATCAGGCGTTCCAACCGTACATCTTTCATCACTAACTCATCCATCATCTGGCGTTCTGGATGAATCAATGAATAACCACCTTGCTGAAGAAAATATCGACCTGGTCGTGCTCGCCGGTTATATGAAAAAACTCGGCCCCCGCGTGTTGGAAGCCTACAGGGACCGAATCATCAATGTACATCCTTCTCTGCTTCCCCGTCACGGTGGCTCAGGCTTTTATGGCTCGCGAGTCCACAAAGCAGTCATTGAGTCTGGCGAAAGTGAAACCGGCGCTACTGTTCATCTGGTCAATGACGATTACGACATGGGCAAAGCTCTCTTGCAGGAAAAGATAACCGTAAAGGTCGATGATACCCCTGACAGCCTTGCAGAGCGTCTGCACCCTATTGAACATAAGTTACTGATCGAAGTTATCCAACAATTTGCCGCGGGAAAACGATGAATACGAAAATGAAAAAAAAAGCACCTCGACAAAAGAATCCAAGAGCACCTATTGCCCTGATGACCTGCGAATCCGGACGTGCCTTCGCGGAATCCGTGGCATCAAAAATGGGAACAACGTTGCTGCCAACCAACGAAACCTGGTTCGCCTGCGGTGAGGGGAAATTCGAAATCGGCGCTAATGTTCGCGGTCACGATGTCTATATCTTTCAGTCGGCCGCAGGCCCCCAGGATGACCGGAGCATTTATGACAGATTCCTGATGCTGCTCCATGCCATAGAAGCGGCTGCGCTTTCAGATGCCCAATACATCACCGCCGTTGTCCCCTATTACCCTGGCGCCAGGCAAGACAAACGGAAGGGTAGAACAAGGGAAGGCATCAGCGCGGGGCTCTTCGCCAGAATGATGCAAAGCGCAGGAACGGATCGTGTGATGACCGTTGAGATTCACAATGATTCCATCGCCGGTATGTTCAATCCATCGATGGCCCATCTGGAGAATGTCTTTCTAACCAGGCAACTCGTTTCCTGGTTGCGCCGCCAGAAGTTAACAGGCGATGTAGTCGTTTCACCCGATGTCGGTTATCTCGAAAGAGCGCGCGCCTATGCCGAAGAACTGTCTGCGGACCTGGCTGCCCTGTCAAAAGAAAGGGATTACTCCAAGCCAAACCATGTGTTTCGTTCTACGTTAATAGGAGAGGTCAAAGACCGCGACGTACTCTTGGTTGACGATATTATCGATACCGCAGGATCCGTCGTTTCTGCGATTAATGAGTTAAAAAAGCAGGGGGCAAGAAACATCAATGTGGCCTGCGTGCACCCACTATTCAATGGCTCGGCGTGGCAACGACTGACAGACATACGAACCCGCGCTGAAAAAGAGGGCTGGGAATTCAATATGGTCGGTACCAGTGTTATTTGCCATGAAAACACCCCCCACTGGTACCATACGTTTCACATTGAGCCGCTGATTGCCCAGGTACTGGAGAAGATCAACTCAAGGGGTAGTGTGACAGGGGTACATAATGAGGCTCCTTGACAAGTGCCGCCGATCAACTATCCTGTGCCCCATGAATTCACTGCGCATCACGGTAATCAGCATAATTATCATTATTCGGCACCGAATGGTGGGTTGATGCGTGAGCAGCATTGAAAAACCCGCCAACGGCGGGTTTTTTTTTGGCTGCTTCAGGACAGGACTATGACAGATTCAACCAATCCAACCGGTAACAGCTTCAGCTTTGTTGATGCAGAGCACGCTGTGCTCAAATTCTGGGAGTCATCCGATGTGTTCAAGCAATCGCTTGCCCAGACGGAAAGTGGGGCGCCGTACATCTTCTATGATGGCCCTCCGTTTGCCACAGGATTACCGCACCACGGACACCTGGTCGGTTCCATCCTGAAGGATGCCGTTCCTCGATATTTCACCATGAAAGGGCGATACGTACAGCGACGCTTTGGATGGGATTGTCACGGCCTTCCGATCGAACACGAGATCGACAAATCTCTCGGTATGTCTTCAATCGAGGCAGTCGAAAAACTCGGGGTCAAGGGATACAACGACCAGTGCCGGGGAATCGTGCAGCGCTACACCAGTGAATGGCAAAAGACGGTTAATCGAATCGGTCGCTGGGTTGATTTCGACAATGACTACAAGACTATGGACCCCTGGTACATGGAGTCCGTCTGGTGGGTCGTCAAACAACTCTGGGAAAAGGACCTCATCTATAGAGGTGAGAAGGTCGTTCCGTTTTCGACCGCACTTGGGACTATCCTTTCAAATTTTGAAGCAGGATCCAACTACCAGGACGTGCAGGATCCCGCCGTCACTATTTTGTTCAAGCTGGAGAGCGTCAACAAGTACATCGCAGCCTGGACCACCACACCATGGACTCTTCCCTCAAACCTTGCCTTGTGTGTCGGTAAAGACATCGATTACGTAGAAGCCCGTGACCAGGAATCCGGAAGGATCGTCATCCTTGCAAAAGAGAGACTGGACGCGATAGGAAAAACAAAAAAACTGGAAGTCATCGCAGAGTTTAAAGGCTCGGAATTGGTTGGAACACGTTACGAACCTCTATTCCCCTATTTCTCCGAGCATGAGAAGGACGGTGCGTTCGTCGTCCTGGAAGACAACTACGTTACCACTGATACCGGTACAGGAATCGTTCACCAGGCTCCTGCATTCGGAGAAGATGACTTCCGCATCCTTCGAGCCGCAGGTATACAGGTGGCACCCTGTCCTGTTGATATGGAAGGACAGTTCACGAACGAGGTAACCGACTTCAAGGGAATGCACGTAAAAGAGGCAGATAAGCACATTATCCGTCACTTGAAAGACAAGGGTAATCTCTATATCCAGGAAGTCATTGATCACAGTTACCCATTTTGTCCTCGCAGCAACACGCCAATCATCTACCGGACAATTGATTCCTGGTACGTCAGGGTTGAGCAGATGCGGGACCAACTTCAGGCGTCCAATGCCCAGATCAACTGGGTTCCTGGCCACCTGAAGAATGGACGAATGGGTAACTGGCTTGAAGGCGCGATCGACTGGGCTATATCCCGTAACCGATATTGGGGTACACCTCTGCCCATCTGGATCAATGATGAAACCGGTAGCCAGGTTTGCATCGGTTCAAGGGAAGAACTTGAGAATCTGACCGGCACCCATCCGGACGACCTTCACAGGGAGTACGTTGATCCACTGACGTTCACTATCGACGGTGAACCAGGTGTTTACAGGCGTATCAAGGAAGTGCTCGACTGCTGGTTCGAATCAGGATCCATGCCCTACGCGCAGCTGCACTACCCCTTCGAAAATGAATCAATGTTCGAGCAGGGCTTCCCTGCAGAGTTCATCGCCGAGGGCCTTGACCAGACTCGCGGGTGGTTCTACACATTGATAGTCCTGGGCACCGCACTCTTTGGCACACATCCATTCAAAAATGTGATCGTGAATGGAATCGTCATGGCTGAAGACGGTAAGAAAATGTCGAAGAGCCTTAAAAACTATTCACCTCCTGATGATCTGATGGAAACCTACGGTGCCGATGCCCTTCGCCTTTACCTGATCAACTCAGGTCTCGTCAAAGCAGAGGAGCAGCGGTTTGCAGACAGTGGCGTCAAAGACATGGTTCGACGCGTACTGCTTCCCTGGTTAAACGCCTATAAATTCCTAAACACCTATACCCAAATCGATAACTGGCAACCGGACGACAGCAGACCCGATTCCACCAACATCATGGACCAGTGGATTCTTTCCAGACTTGAATCCCTGAAAGCCAACATCGCGACAGAGATGGAAAATTACAGGCTCTACAACGTAGTGCCGGCATTGTTCGATTTTATCGAGGATCTAACCAACTGGTACATCCGCCTCAACCGATCACGATTCTGGGCTGAAGGAGACGTTCCGGACAAATTTTCCGCCTACCAAACCCTCTACGACACATTGTATGAACTCAGTCTGTCGATGGCGCCATTTGCACCATTTCTCTCGGAGACGATCTATCAGTCTCTCCGAAAGCTGTCGAATTCAGATCTGCCATCTTCTGTGCACCTGTGCTTATATCCTGAATCAAACAACAACCGAATCAAGCCTTTGTTGGAACAGGCTGTGACCCGGATGCAACACATCATTCTGCTGGGCAGACAAAAACGAAACCAGGAAAAAGTGAAAACCAAATACCCGGTCGGCAAGCTCACGGTTGTTCATCATGACCCCGAGTTACTTGAAGAGATCGCCCGATTGGAGGATTACCTCAAGGACGAACTAAACGCCAAAACCATCGACTACTCGACGGAGGAAAGTCAATATATCCACCTCTATGCAAAACCAAACTCCCCGGTGTTAGGTAAACGACTGGGCAAGGCCTTCAAGACCTTCAAGCAATTGATTGAAAGCCTGGACAGTAACACCATCGAACAGTTTCAGAATTCTGGAAGTCTCGATTTAGATGGCCAGTCCTTTCAGCAGAATGACATCCTTGTTTTCAGGGAAGCAAGGGAAGGGACGAACGCTGTCTCTGACCGGTTCATCTCGATCGATATGGACTGCACGCTGAACGAGGAACTTGTCAGAGAAGGGCTTGCCCGCGAGGTAATCAACCGTATCCAGAAGTCACGGAAGGATTCTGGCTTCAACGTAAGCGATAGAATCAGAGTATCTATCAACAGCGGTGACCGTTTACTCGAGGCCATCAAGGCACACGAGGACTACATCAAACGGGAAACGCTGACCCTGGATCTGCAGTACGCCGACGAACCGGGAGAAATGGTATTTGATATTGATGGTGAAGCTATGTCTCTTAGCATGGCAGTGAGCGAATAGTCAGTACTTGGCGGTAACCGGTAATCAGAATCACCGGCGCATCGTTTAGCAACCGTTCCTGCTCACCGTACTGCATTAAAAGCCGTACAGTCCCCACTGCTGTATCGAGTAATATGCCATATTATGATTCAAGCAACTGCTCCTGGAGACGTATGGACGACCTACTGACACTATCGGTCCGAGACCTTGCCAAAGCAATCCGCAGCAAGCAGACGACAAGCAAACACCTGACGAAACTGTTCCTCGACCGAATCGAGACTGTCAATCCGGCCCTGAATGCCGTTATCCGGCTTGAGCCTGAAATCGCGATGAAGTATGCACAGCGCGCGGATATAGCCCTGCAGGGCGGCGAGACGCCCGGAAAACTCTTTGGTGTTCCCATGACGATCAAGGACTCCTTGGACACCTTCGATATGATAACGACCTGGGGAACCGAAGGCCGCCGGGAATTTCGACCGGGCAAAGATGCCACCTGTGTCGAACGCCTGCGTAATGAAGGCGCGATCTTGATGGGTAAAACCAACACCCCCGAATTTACCCTTTCCTTCAAGACCGATAACCTGATCTTTGGACAAACAAACAACCCATTCGATACCTCCAGAACGCCAGGCGGTAGCAGCGGTGGCGCGGCCGCTATTATTAGTGCTGGCGGTTCACCTTTCGATGTGGGAACCGATACCGGTGGCAGCATCCGGCTACCGGGTCATTTTTGCGGGATCAGCGGAATCAAGCCCACCACCGGCCGCGTACCCTGTACAGGCAACGCTCTGCCAACCAGTGGTGTCATCGCGACCCTCACGCAACCAGGTCCGATGGCAAAATCCGTCGACGACCTTATTTATCTACTGGAGATCATGGCGGGCCCGGATAATATTGACCCTCACGCTATCGCCTGCCCCCTACTGGACCCCTATGCAGTAAACGTTGCTGAACTGAAAATTGGCTACCACACTGACAACGGCATAAAAACGCCAGACGATCCTATTGTATCGACCATCAGATCCGTTGTGGATCTGCTCAGTGCTCACCAAATAGTGGCATCGGAGGTGCGGCCAAGCGGTATTGAGATGGCTGGTCTTATATTTGGTCATCTGCTGACTGCTGACAACGGCGATATGATCAACATGCTGCTCGAAGATAGCCATACGATTACCCCTTCACCCGTCATAGCAGGTCTACTTGAGGGTGCCGGAGATCCAATAAGCGGCCCCGAATACTCCCAGGCGATCAATCTCTGGCACAATTTTCAAAGCTCCATGCTTAGCTATTTCGATGAGTTCGATATCCTGGTCTCTCCCGTTAACGCGCATACAGCCATCGCCCACGATCAGCCGGAAGACTTTTCTGCCTATTCATATACGACAGCCTATAACCTGACAGGATGGCCATCGGTAGTCATCCGGGCAGGTACGGATCCCGATGGATTACCGATTGGCGTACAAATTCTGGCACGTCCTTTTCGGGAAGATCAATGCCTTGCGGTAGCATCCTGGCTGGAAGCCCGGCTGGGACCATTTCCTGACGTCAGTCATTCAATAGTCAACACCAATGCGCAACATAGAGGAATAAATGTATAATCGACTGATCGCTTAAGGCACTAAGCTCACGTTATCTCAGCTTAAAGCTGACACTTGGCGCCCGAGCTCGAATAAGCTTTGGGACAGTTTTGTCGCAAAACTAGAATTAGAACCTACAGGATTAAAGATGAAGATAAGACAAGCTATTGCGCGCACCCTGGGCGCAGTCATTCTCACGTCGGCGTCAGTTTACGCCGAAACACTGGAAGAAATTTACAATCTGGCAGTGATCAACGACCCACAATTGGGCGCAGCCCAGGCTGTTTTCCTGTCCCAGAACGAGGTGGTTGCCCAAAGTCGGGCAAGGATTCTCCCAAACGTTTCCCTGGTCGGCCAGACATCTAGAAACATGCGCCGCATCCCGACAAACCCCTCCCCACCCGCCAGCAATTTCAACGATCACAACTGGGCTGCCGTATTGAACCAGCCTATTTTTCGCCTGGATAGCTGGTACAGTTTCCAACAGTCAAAAAGCATTCAGGCTGAAGCCATCGCTAATTTTTCTGCCGAACAACAGGCACTGTTAGTTCGGGTTTCACAAAGTTACTTCGCCATACTTGATGCACACGCTGCGTTATCAGCAACTAATGCCGAGCGAAATGCAGTCCAGAGACAACTCGAACAGGTTCAACAACGGTTCGACGTTGGGCTCGTCGCGATTACCGACGTCCTGGAATCACAGGCAGCCTATGACTCATCCACGGTTAATGTCATTGAATCAGAGGGAGCACAGTCAACTGCCTTCGAACCCCTGCTCAGACTAACAGGCCGCAACTTGACAGTAGTCAGCGCCCTGGTGGAGGATTTCCCGATCAAATCTCCCGACCCGCAAAATGAAGACGACTGGGTTGATACAGCGTTTCAAAATAACTATTCATTGCTCGCGGCACGAGCAAAACTCCGCAGCGCCGAGCGAGGATTACAGATCGCAAAGACAGGCCATTACCCCACCATCGATGGGCAGGTTGCATGGGCTCACAACGTATCAGGGTCTAGCAGCTTCCTGGGAAACAAAATTGACCAAAGGAGTCTCTCCCTGAACCTTACCGTCCCCATCTATCAGGGTGGAGGGGTTAGATCAGCTGTTAAACAGGCCGGTTACAACCTCGAGGCGGCCCGGCAAAACCTTGACCTGGTAGAAAAGCAAGTCGCCGAAGCTACACGTATCCTCTACACTGCAATCAACACTGACGTAGCAAGGGTCCGCGCCAGACTGCGCGGTATCGAATCCAGCCAAAGCGCTCTGGATGCAACCCAGACCGGTTACGAAGTAGGTACACGTAATATCGTCGACGTTTTGAACGCCCAACAGAGCCTGTACTTGTCCCAGTTTCAGTACGCTAAAGCTAGATACACTTATGTCATCGATACCCTGCTCCTGAAACAGTCTGTTGGCACCCTGAACCCAGAGGACCTTTACGCACTAAGTCGCTTTCTCGATGACAAGGACACAATTTCTCGAAACACACCAACCACTCGATAGATAGATCCATTAATTATGCGCATTTTTGGAGCCACTTTAGTCGTAATTGCAGTCACCGTTGGGATATTTGTATCTGCTACCAATAAGGAAAACCCAACGGTCATCGCTACCGCAGAAACCACACCGGTATTTTTGACAAACGATGAACAAAACAACATATCAGTTTTCAAGAGCGCCAGCCCAAGCGTTGTGTTCGTCACCAACACACAACTGAGAAGACAACGTTTTTCACTCAACGTCATGGAGATACCGCGGGGCAGCGGCACTGGGTTTATCTGGGACGAATCGGGATTAATTGTTACGAATTACCATGTCGTGCAGGGCGCGAACAAAATCACCATCGAGCTTCAATCCAACAAGAGCTATCAAGCAACGGTTGTTGGTAGCGCGCCAGAAAAAGATATCGCACTCCTGAAGATCGACGCCCCAAATGAAGATCTGCAACCTTTACCACTCGGTGACTCAACATCCCTCGCCGTAGGCAGGAAGGTACTCGCCATAGGCAACCCGTTCGCATTGGATACGACACTGACTGTTGGCGTGGTCAGCGCACTGGGCCGGGAAATAAAATCCATCACCAACCGAACAATCAAAAATGTTATTCAGACTGATGCTGCTATTAATCCTGGCAATTCCGGGGGGCCGTTACTGAATTCAAACGGTCAACTGGTCGGTGTAAATACCGCTATCTATTCTCCAACAGGCGCAAGCGCAGGTATCGGATTCGCCATTCCCGTCAATGCGGTCAAGGTAATCATTCCGCAGCTGATCGAACACGGTAAGTTAATTCGCCCTGTACTGGGAATAGAGACCTTAACCGACTACTGGACGCGGCGCCTGAGAGTAAAGGGCGTTGCTATCCTGTCAGTTAGAGAAGGCCTTCCGGCCGCCAAAGCCGGCATGGTAGGTGTCAGGGAAGACCGGCGTGGCAAAATTCACCTTGGCGATGTGATCATCGCAATCAACGGCCAAAACGTCATTAATGAAGATTCCCTGCTCAACCAGCTGGAACAATTTTCCCCCGGTGATACCGTCGAGGTCACCACGCTCAGAGATGAAAAAATACATAACTACAACGTACAACTAGTAGCACCGGTCGAATAAATGTTCCTCTACGAGCTCGGCCAAAACCAAAAAGAAGCCTTCATATGTCTGGCTCACGTCGTGGTTGTTTCGGATGGAGAGTGAAGCCCTGGTGAGCAGCTGATGATGGGCGAACTGAAAAGAGGGATTGGTCTCTCTTCCGAGTTTGAACCCCACTACATGCCAATCGATGGTATTGGAGAAATTTTCAATACAAGAAGCGCAAGGGTTACCACCATCATTGCATTGATCAGACTCGGTTATTCCGATGGTGCATTTGAGATCGAGGAACAATTTCTGCTAAGGGAAATCTGTGCAACTTTCGAGGTCACGGAGTCAGACTTCACGATCATAGAGAACTGGGTTCGCCGCCTGATCGCGTTTGAAAAAGAAGCTCGGGCCTTTATGTGAACATATCTCCACCATCAGTCGTTCTGCTAACCCTGATAATTTTGCTGAGCAGCTGCGCCAGCCAATCCAATAACGCTACTGAAACACCGGACACCAAAAACGAAACAGGTGAAAGACTATTGGCCACTCCGCCAAAAGGTTGGGTAAATGTTTTCCAGCTCAATAATGACAACACTCGTCTTACCGATTTTATCCCCCCGGACCAAAGTAAAGGTGACTGGTCAACGAAACTGTCATTCGAGGCACACACTACAGAAGCGCTATCACTCGACCCAATTGAGCTTCTATTCTCTGAAGCAGAGACAGATCAGTCACGGTGCAACCGTGTTAGTCACTACAATATCTTCTCTGGTCTGGAAAATAACTATCAGACATCAGTACGACTGTTTCTTTGTGGCGAGAATACTTTTACCAACCGTGGTGAGATTAAGCTGATAAAAGCTATCAGGGGGAACGACTACCTGTACTCTGTAAGAATAGTAAGGCGAACGCCCCCTTTTGACGTGAACGAGGAAGAAATCCCCAAAGAAGAAGTTGCGCTCTGGTCTACTTACCTGCGTAAAATCTCCGTCTGTGACGGATCGCCGGGTCACCCATGTCCCCAGCCTGAAGCCGGGGCAGAATCTCAGGGCAATTCGAGTCAATAACGTTACCTTCGCACAGCGTTAGGCCCGTTGCCTGCCTGGCATACTGTGCAACACTGGTTTTGTGAATCTACGCGCGAAACTCCATCAATTTACCTACTACCTCTTCCCTGGCCAGTGCATCCTGTGCAAAAACCTGACCTACCGCCAGCTGGACATCTGTCTCGCCTGCGAATCAGACTTACCCTGGTTAAGAAACTGCTGTCCCTATTGTGCTGAACCTTCCGCAGACATACTTCCTTGCGCACGGTGCCTGCAGAAGCCACCAAGCTTTAGCGCAACACTCAGTGGGTTTGAATATCGATTCCCGATAAATGCACTAATACATGCTTTCAAAGACAGCCAGCACCTTTCCTCTGGCTATGTACTAACTCAGCTGGCTTACGGTCGCCATCGACAAACGTTAAGAAACATCTCGGGAGAGGACCTTCTGGTTGTACCAGTACCACTGCACCCCCGAAAATCTCGTGTACGAGGCTTCAATCAATCACACCTGATCGCACAGCAACTGGCAGACCTGATACCAGCGAAGCTGGACCAGACACTACTGTACAGAGTGATTGATACACCAGATCAAAAGAGCCTTCCTCTGGCATCAAGGAAACATAATCTAAAGGACAGCTTCCAAGTTGAACGGAATCTAAAAGGCGACCGTATTTTACTGGTCGACGATGTCGTAACGACAGGAACAACTGTCACGGAGATATCACATCGCCTCATTCAATCGGGCGCTTCCGATGTCGTTGTTTTTGCCGTTGCAAGAACGCCGCCCTCGCAACCGATCATACCGGGCCTCCTGCAGTGAAACAGGCGGTATGTTAAAGTCCTTCTTTTTTAGCATTGAGAGCCATGGACTGGGAACATGCCAACATCAGTGACGACTTCAATCCGGGTTTAACTGAACCTGAAGCACCTGACCAAAGTTATCACATCGTAATTTCGGACGGCGAAGTGCTCTGCATTGACGGCCAGTATCCGTGGCGCCCCCTTACAGGAGATGAATTTCAATGGTGCGGCCTGGATGCCGTCTCATCGCACTATCTCGGTGACCTCAGCAGCACTCCGATCTATGCAGTCGAAGTCGACCCTGATGCAGATGAACCCTCAGGTTATGGTTTCGAATCCTTATGGTCCTTCCTGACGAGCGTTGAACAACCTGTGTTCTACCTGATCGGCAGAGCCAAGCAGGTCATCGAGTGGCATCTGCATCATAACTTTTGCGGCGCATGCGGACAGGTAACTTCAACAACACCCCTGGATCGCTCAAGGAAATGTGAATCCTGCAACATCGCCTTCTATCCCAGGTTGTCTCCATCCATCATTGTCCTGGTCCACAAAGGCGACGAGATTCTTCTTGCCAAAAATGCACACGCACGCGGCAACTTCTACAGCACCCTGGCGGGTTTTGTAGAACCGGGAGAATCCATTGAAGAAACTGTCCATCGCGAAGTGTTTGAGGAGGTCGGGCTTAAGGTCAAGAACCTCAGGTACTACAGCAGCCAATCATGGCCTTTCCCTAATTCACTGATGCTTGGTTTCCACGCTGAATACGATAGTGGTGAGCTGGTACTCCAGGAAGAAGAAATCGCGGATGCACAGTGGTTCCACTACAACGACCTTCCGCACAAACCGGCGATGATATCCATCTCTGGATGGCTAATAGATGACTTCATCAAACGGATGGATTAGGCGCAAGGTTTTAGTTGCAGGCGTTCTAATACCCCTGTGTGTTCATCCATCCTGTTATGCAGACCATCTCAGGATAGGGGTAGCATCCAATTTCAGATCAACGCTCGAACAAATCGCAACCGGGTTTGAACTCGCGCACAACATAAAGGTAGAGGTCAGCGCCGCATCAACAGGTGCGCTTTTCGCTCAAGTAAAAAGTGGTGCGCCTTTTGACATCCTGTTTGCTGCAGATAGCGTCCGCCCGGCTCTTCTTGAATCAGACGG
>DTZW01000198.1 GCA_012961165.1 Gammaproteobacteria bacterium
GAGCGCTGCTCTTTGGCGCCATCCATGCGGTACATCGAATGGCACTCAGCAAAAACGGTGGCCACGATGTTGTGTCCACTGGCTAGGTCAGCAGCGAGCTCTGGCATTAAGTAGGTATATCCGCTGCGCACCCATAAATGGTGGTGCGGATCGATAATGGGTAGCTCTGGCTCGAGGACTTCCTCTTGCAACATCGCTAGCCAGCGATCGTCGGGCCCTGTTTGACCTGTATTTGCGGTCATGTAAATCTCCTGCGTTGGTAAAAATCATTGCCGAACCTGGCCAAGCACCATGGTGGAAGACCTACTGGGCAGTCCATCCACCATCAATAGGCATCGCCACGCCTGTCACGTAACTCGACTGCGCCGACAACAACCAGGCGACCACATCCGCGACTTCCCCTGCTTCGGCAATGCGGCGTATCGGTAATGAACTTACAACCCCGTTGAGCACCTCTTCGCTCGCTCCTGCGCCTTGTGCGAGCATTGGGGTATCAATGAACCCCGGGCAGACTGCATTGACGCGTATGTTCTTTGGCCCGTACTCAACTGCAGCTGATTTCGTCAGGCCCACAACGCCATGTTTGGCCGAGTTATAAGCGGTCGCGTGGGGTAGGGCAACCAGGCCGCAGATGGAGGCGGTATTGACGATGCTTCCGCCAGATGCTTGCTGAATCATCTGCGCGATTTCAGCTTGCACACAGCTAAATACGCCCGTGAGGTTGACGGCAAGCACACGCGCCCACTCCATCGGATCGATGTCGAGCAGCTTGACCGTCGGTCCGGTAATTCCCGCATTGTTGAAAGCACCGTCCAAGCGCCCGTGTGCGGTTACTATTGCCTTAACAGCGGCGGCTGCCGCGCCTTCTTCCGCAACATCAAGTTCACACACTTCTGCGCTACCGCCGGCTTTTTTTACCTCAGCAACAACCTCGCCAGCAAGCTCGACTTGTGTGTCCGACACGACCACGTGCGCACCATCGAGCGCTAGGCGGTTGACGGTTGCACGGCCAATGCCGCTAGCGCCTCCAGTAACCAATACGACTTTGTTGTCCAAACTCATCTTTGTCTCCTCGCTATATTCATTGCATTGCGTTAACTCGTTGTACTGTATTGCTTAAGCATCATGGTTTTTTTGCCATTAGGTTATCTCACCACCAGCTATTCGGTACATCTCAGACAAATCGTGACGCATAAGCACTAGCGTCTCGCGACTTCGGGGTTGAGCGTCTAGTGGGGTTTGCATTTACTTGAAATTAACGCCCTCGTAGTCGTTGTCTGTCATCTCGCTTAGTATGTTGGCATATCTCGGCACACCGCCGTTGTAGATGTTGTGCCGTATCTTGCCGTATTCGTGACCCTCGATGTTCGAGTTGTACCCGGTGAAAAAACTCTTGGCGGTGCGCAGTAACACGCCTTTATAAAGATCTTTGACGTGCTCGACCCATTCTGCCTCAGACGTGTTGTCGACATCGAACCGTTGGTGACCGTGTGCCCACATGTGCTCGAGGAAAGGCGTGACCCAATTGACACTCTGCTCGGCGCAGCGGGGGAAGTTCGCCGCCGGCGTCTGCGGCCCCATCAGCATCAGGAAATTGGGGAATCTGCTGATCATAAGGCCGAGGTAGGTCACGGGGCCTGCTGCCCACTTATCGCGCAGCTGTTCGCCGTCTGTTCCCCTGATGTCGATCTGATCTAAGGCCCCGGTGAATGAATCGAAACCTGTGGCATAAACGATGATGTCAAACTCGAACGAGCCCTCACTGGTTTCGATGCCAGTCGGCGTGATGCGAACAATTGGCGTCTCGGCTGCATCCACCAGCTCTACATTGGAACGGTTGTAGGTCTCGAAGTAGCCGGTCTCAAGAGGTAATCGCTGGACACCGAAGCCGTGGTCCTTTGGAATCAGTCGCTCGGCGAGCGCAGGGTCGTTCACCCGTTGGCGAATACGTTCAGCGATGTAGGCGGATATCTCTGCGTTAGCCTTTTCGTCGACGAATATCTCGGCGAAGTTTTGCAGCCAGATGCCAAAGCCCGGCTCGTCATAGAGTCGGTCCCACAATTCGCGCCGCTGCTCTGGACTCACGTCGTAAAAGCTGCGGCCGTCCGGCTCGTGTTCAAAGCCGCCGGGCGATCGGGCGCACGTGGCGAAGATTTCATCGTAGCGCGCGCGTATCGCTGCCATCTCAGTCTCCGAGATCGGCGCGTTGTTCAAAGGCGCCGCCCAGTTTGGACGGCGCTGGAAAACGGTCAGTTGTTCCGCCGCTTTGGCGACCTCTGGGATCAGTTGAATCGCCGTTGCGCCGCTACCGATGACGGCGACGCGTTTACCTGTTAGGTCCAGCGGCTCATGGGGCCAATGAGACGCATGAAAAGACGCACCCTTGAAACTGGCGATGCCCTTGAATTTCGGTAACGTTGGCGTCGACAAGGTGCCCACCGCAGTGATGATGAAACGGGTGGTGAGTTCGCGCCCATCGCTCAAGAGAAGCGTCCAATGATTGGTATCCTCATCGAACACCATCGAATCGACCCGGCAACCAAACTGCATATAGTTACGCAGCTTAAATTTGTCCGTCACGAAATTCAGGTAGGACAGAGTTTCCGGCTGCGGCGAATGTTTCTCGGTCCAATGCCACTCGTCGAGTACCTCTTGGGAAAAAGAGTAGCCATAGGTATAACTTTCCGAATCAAACCGCGCACCCGGATAGCGATTGTTGTACCAGGTGCCGCCAAGATCGGCGTTGGCGTCAAGCACTGTCGCGCGAACGCCTAGATCAGCCAAGCGCTTGATCTGGTAAATACCCGATAAGCCCGCGCCGATGACAACCACCTGGTAATCGAGGTGCGTGTCGATGTTCCCATTGTTTTTTGTTTCAATCGTCTGTTCTGCCATGTGTTCTTCCCGCGATGGTGATCTGAAATTAGTCTAGAAAATTTCTAACACTCAATATGGTGGTACTAATCAGGCAAGCCCAGAACACGTTTCGCGATGATGTTGAGCTGAATCTCTTTGGTACCACCGGCGATCGTTAATGACTTTTGTTGCAGCCAGGTGCGTGTGTGCTTGAGTGCCTCCTTCGGGAACGCTTCGCCCTCCCAACCAAGGCCGTTGGATCCCAGGGCAGTCAGATGCAATTCGTCGCGCTCTTGTTTTAGCAGTGTACCGATCAGCTTAACAACGGAAGATGTAAAGCCTGGCGCACGGGCTTGTGCTTCTTCAATCGCTCGCCGCTGGGTCATTTCATAGGTCCGTTGCCGCATCTGCCATTTCAGGAGTGCCGCGCGTTGGTCGGTGTCCAGAATTCGACCTGTGGCATCGTCCGTGGGTAGCAGGCGGCTGAAGATCTCCGGTAGCGGCGTCTCGGCGACTCGCCCCTGTGCGCCCGAGATGTTAATGCCGGCATGGGTGGAGCGTTCGTACTGTAAGAGCCGCTTGCCGACAGTCCATCCTTGATTGATCGGACCGATAATATCCATGGCACTGGCGGTCGCATCTTCGAATAGCGTTTCGCAAAATGGGCTGTTGCCGCTGATCAGTCGAATTGGCCGCACCTGCACGCCGGGCTGATCCATGTCGATAAGGATGAGGCTAATGCCGTCATGTTTTGCGGCGGCGTTGTCTGTCCGCACCAGTGCGAAGATGTAGTCGCCGTGCGTGGCGTCAGATGTCCAGATCTTGCGGCCGTTAATGATGTACTGATCACCTTCGCGCTCGGCTTTCGTGCTAAGGCTGGCTAAGTCGGAACCGGCGCCTGGCTCAGAGTAGCCCATGCACCAGCCGCCCTCGCCCCTGGCCATCCCAGGCAACCAGCGTGCTTTTTGTTCATCTGTGCCGAAATCCAGAATGGTGGGACCGATATAGTTGACGCCTCGGCCAATCAAGGGCGAGCGCGCGTTGATGCGCCTTAGTTCTTCCAGAAGGATCAGGTATTGCGTTGGATCGAGCTCAGCACCGCCGTAAGCTTTGGGCCAGGTGGGCACGGTCCAACCTTTGGCGGCCATGTTGTCCAGCCAAACGCGACTGTCGCCAGGCAGCTCGACTTTTCGGCTACCCCACGGCACGAGGCCGGCGCCACGGGCGCCTGGGGGACAGTTTTCCTGTAGCCAGGCGCGAGTATCGGCCCTAAATTCTGCGGTTTCTGACATCGTTTTCCTTCTGCTCGAGCGAGGTTAAAACGACACGCCCTGTTCTTGACTGTGGTGTGATGGTATTACTTTCGAATTGTGGTGATAATACCTAAAAATCGGGTACCACCTTTACGATATTCGGAAAGATGATGAACAACGTTAAAACGATGAAACTCTTTCTGAGCGTTGTGCAAATCGGTAGCCTGTCGGGTGCCGGTCGGCAATCTGGGCTGTCTCCTGCCAGCGTTTCGCGGCAAATCACCGCACTGGAAGACGATCTTGGGGTCCGGCTTCTGAACCGGACCAGCCGGAGGCTCTCTCTCACCGAAGCCGGACAGGTCTATCTGGAACGCGCGGAACGCCTGCTCCAGGATATCGACGAGCTGCGCGATGCGGTCAGTCAACTGGCGGTGAGGCCTCGCGGGACCCTTCGCATTCTATCGCGCATATCGCTCGGCACGCAGCACGTGGCGCCGCTCATTCCAGCATTCCTGGCACAATACCCTGATCTCAAAATCGATCTGTGGCTGACCGACAACGATCTCGATTTGACAGAGCACGGTATCGATCTTGCGATCCGGACGGGGGATCTTGCGGATTCGACACTCGTGGGTAGGCTTCTCGCGTCGAGTCCGCGGGTGATTTGTGCCAGTCCCCAATATTGGGCAGATCATGGCAGACCGACAACACCGGAAGCCATCAAGGATCACAATTGTCTGACTTATCGCTTTGAGTTCGGCACCGCTGCGGCCCTGTGGCAGTTTCGCACTGATGAGGGGCCGCCCATTAACCTTCAGGTCGCGGGCAACTTTCAGACGAACAACGGCGAAGCCCTTCGTGTGGCGGCCTTGTCCGGTCTTGGCGTCGCATTGCTGCCAGCGTGGACGGTTAAGGATCACCTGCAGGCAGGGACCTTGGAGCGTGTTTTGTCCGATCACAAAACGACGGTCTCCGATCTTGATTTCGGCATCTACGCGCTTTATCTCAGCCGGCGCAACCTGTCGGTCAAGACCCGACTCTTCATCGATCATCTGGTCGTCGAATTCAGCAAGCAGGACTGGACCTAGCTTGAGGACGAAGCAGCCCGTTAACCCTCGAGATGCTCTGCGTTTGGTTAGGAAATTTTGGGGTCAGAGTAAAGTGTCAGCGTAGATAGCATCGTAATTGGAGCGCTTCGGTGCATACACTCGTTCGAGACGTTTTCGGTCGGGACCGATCTTAAGTTCGTAAGGGGGCTGTTCGCTTCGTTCTTGACTATCGTGATTTTCGATGCGCGAAAACACTGTCGTCTAGCGAGACGCCAACGGGTACGATATTTTCGCGCTTTGCACGAAAAATCGTTGTAGATAGTTATTCTAAACCGCATTTTTCCAAGATTATAAAAGTATCCTCCTTGGAGATTCGATCCTATAAAGTTAACGAAACCAGTATGTCGATATTGGGTGGTCAAACTCCGTATGCATGCTGATCTTCTGGCCTACACTCGAGTGGGTTGATTGCTGAGACGAATTTTGCCGGGCAGGGCGACTTCGCCCGAATCGAAAGCGGCCTTGGGGTTGTCTGATTGTCGCAAATTTACATGCAGCTAGCCGTGCTTCGATATGATCAGGAAGCTCACCGGGTAGGCAGGCGCTGTAAGGCATTTTTCCGTGAAATGTTGGCCATCCTGCTGTTTGGCAGTTAGGCCTGACAGAGCGTGGGTTGTTCCGGACAGCCTTGATGCCTGCCATTGATTTACGGTACAAGTAGTTGCTGCGAGGATTCGATCTTAAAAGTAATAAATACCAGCATGACAGATAATAAGTGAGGGCACGCAGGATGACAGGAGCAGACGGTTGCGGGTTCTTGTAGCAGGATCAACGGGTTACCTGGGGCGTTATGTGGTGTCCGAACTGCATGCCCGCAGGCATATTGTTCGGGCACTGGTTCGAGATCCAGTCCGATTAGGTCCTGTTCGTGGTTGCGTAACCGAGGTGTTTGTCGGCCAGGCGACTGAGCATGCCTCCCTTGAGGGAGTTGCCGATGGTGTTGACTGCATTATCTCCTGTTTGGGTAATCGAACTTTTAATCGAAAACCCACGGTCTGGGAAGTTGACCGGGACGCAAATCTGAACCTGGTTGAAAGAGCGCAGGCAGCAGAAATCTCTCGTTTCATCTTTGTGTCTGTTCTGGCGGGCCGGCAGACGCGATCCAGGGTGCCGCAGATTGAGGCTCGAGAACAGGTTGTTGACGCGCTCACCCAGGGGCCAGTGCCCTGGACTATCATCCGGCCCGCGGGTTTTTTCAATGATATGGTCGAATTTCTTGATATGGCTGCAAAGGGCACCGCCTGGCTGGTCGGTAAGGGGGATTCGAGATTCGCGCCCATTCACGGTGCTGATCTGGCCACTTACATCGTCGATCGCCTGGAGGATGATGCGGCAGAGGCCAGGGAGTTTCCCGTAAGCGGGCCAGAATTACTGACTCAGAGAGAAATCGCCGAACTGGCATTTTCCGCCCTGAACCAGTCATCGAGGATAAAGACAACCCCGGACTGGCTGGTTCCTATGCTGGCGAAACTCGTTATCCCGTTTAATGTGAATATGGGGAGTTTCCTGGCAATGCTGGCAGCAATGGCGGGCGAACAGGATACTGCAGCAGTTAGCACCGGCGAGCACTTTCTGGCAGACTTCTTCAGGGAACAGCTTGCCTCCGCCGACCGTGATCTGCGAGCTCGGCGCTGAGTGCTGAATTGCCGGTTTAGGCAGCCAGTCCGGGTTGAAGGGGATGTGCAGAGTATCGAAGTATCCGTTATCTTCTGGCAGGCCTTGTCAGAACGGGATTGCTTAAAACACAAGCTTCAAGCTGCGCAACACGAGCTCTTTGCCACCTCCTGACAGTTGATTCCAAAGAGAGCGCTTACCCCTGGGTCATCACAGAACAAGCGTCGGTAATTACCCCTCAGAATGTCAGTGTGAAGCCACAAATCCTGGCAGTGTATAACGATTATCTGTAAAGCAGTTTCGGTTGCTCACGAAATAAAAGCCAACGGGTGCTGCTTCGATATTCAGAATGTTGACTGAAAATCCCTGTCAATATCCCTATCCTCCCGCTACCATCTTTACCAAGTAATTCGTGACCATGGTATTTCAGCGCGGCTCTGCGTTAACATCAGGGATTGGCCACCGCGTTACTACAGCCCTTCACACATGAACTCGCCAGTCACCCCGAAAAATATTTTTATTTTTATTCTTGCGGCCAGTATCGCATCGACTATCGGCGGATTGCCCTTTAATTCGCTACCCGTAATGCTCGGTAGCCTGGCAGATTCCTTTAACCTGGATAGCAGATCACTTGGCAATATTGGATCCATCTGCTTTGCGGGCTATCTACTTGGCACCCTGGGCGCGCCGTTCTGGATCAATCGTCTGAACTGGAGAACTCTGACCATAACCAGTACCCTGGGTACCGCTGGAGCATTCGCGGTCAGTTCCCAGCTTACCAGCATCGAGGCGCTCTACCTGGTATGGGCCTTCATAGGATTTTTCGCATCAACCATGACCTGTCTGGGTATGCGAATTCTTGCCGATCTACCTGACAAGGTCCGCGCATTTGGTGCACGTCAGGGAGTAGAGCTTTCCATCACTGCAGCGGTACTATTCGCACTGCCACCCCTCATTATCGCTCAATGGCATTATCCCGGTGCCGCTCTGGCACTGGCTTTTGTTGTCGGGATATTAGGCTTATCCGCATTCTGGGTGCCGCAGGGTCCCTTGCTGGCTATTGTCGAAGAAAATGAAGCAATGACAGGGCACTCGCAGCTAGCGCTGCCCCATCGTTCCTGGGTCTGCATGAGCGTTTTCTTTGTTTTCCTGGTGGGTAACATAGCCTTGTGGGCATTTCTGGAACGTATCGGCGCCAATCTCGAACTAACGGGTTCTGAAGTCGGGATCGTTTTTGCCGTATTGAAACTGCTGGGAGGCGCAGCTGCGTTTTTCGTCGCCTGGATAGGTGATCGTGCAGGTGTTCGGTGGGCCTACTGGATCGTACTGCTCGGTGTTCTAGTGGGGCTGCTTTTCCTGCTCGGCGCAGATAGTTTTTTACCCTTCGCACTAGGCGCATGGATATGGGAGTTTGCTTTCACCTGTGGATGTGTCTTCCAGGTCGCCGGCATCGCTCGCAGTGATGCTTCAGGTCGCGCTGTGGTGCTGGTGCCTGCCGTGTTTGCACTGAGCTCAATGGTCGGCCCTGGGCTTGCAGGTCAACTTGCTGCCGGTGGCAGTTTCAACGGTGTACTGCTGCTTGCAGCTGTTTGTTCAGTATTACCCGCGCTGGTATACAGTTTCTGGCAACCCATCGAGAACTGATTTAATGACCTGCCTGCCATAATCAATGCTTACTTCTGCACAGGAACGTTGGCTTCACTCCTACCCTGCGCTTATACGGACGATCCCAGCGATACCTGAACAGGCTAATCAAGCATTGCTATCCTGCCTTAACAATCCGTAGTCATTGAGGCCAAGATCATGGGTAGATGCCCAGATTGATAGCACAAGCAAAATCACCCGGCGTGGTCAGAAAACTTTTTCGGTAATCAACCGTCCCCCAGGTAAGCCAATCCTTCATGCAATTGAACCTCAAAGATAATTAGCGCCAGTGAGCCTGTGCCATTTCGTTTCTATACTGGCACGGCTGCTTTGTGTCGGTAGCGCGACCTTGGCTTTGCATCGCGGCAAATGGTTTCGTCTTTTACGTCTCATAATTTTCTCCTGTGGTGACTCAAATTACCTCAGGATTGACACATACGATACTGTCTCAGATTCGGGGTCCACTTCTCTTCTCAACAAGGCCTGAATATTGCCTATACTTACAGCAGTCACCGCAAGCGATTAGAAGGGAGATCAAATTTTGAGTCAGTTAGAGACGAATGCTAATGAGGTAGCGGTTGCTATTAGCACTGAAAAATTCGGGTTTTACGAGGGTTTTAATCAGGTTGTGGTCTTGGTGCCAAAGCTACTTGTCGCAGCGCTTATCTTATGGGTGGGTCTATCACCTTCTGCTGCCGGAGAAGTGTTATTGAGTGTACAGACCTGGTCGACGACCAGTTTTGGTGGCTGGTATATTTACGTCACCGCTTTTTATACTGTCGTCTGTTTAGGCTTGGCTATATGGCCTCGCACGGCCCACGTTAAGTTGGGTAGGCCCGATGAAAAACCAGAATTCTCCATGTTTAGCTGGCTGTCAATGATGTTTGGTGCAGGTATTGGTATTGGTATGTTGACCTACTCAACAGCCGAGCCAATTTTTCATTTTGCTAACAATCCCGACACCATTAAGGGCATCACCATGGGTCTAGATGAAAACAATGTTCGCAATGCCTATAAATGGGCGATGCTGCACTATGGTTTCACCCCCTGGGCCTGTTATGGCGTGGTAGGTATTTCTTTAGGTTATCTCTCGTATAACCGCGGTTTACCACTGACTATTCGCAGCGCACTGCAACCTCTATTTGGCCGTGCAATGTCAGGTTCTGCAGGGCATGTGGTGGATATAGTGGCTATCTTAGCGACCGTCGTTGGCTTGAGCGTGACCATTGGTTATGGTGTGTCGCAGTTTGCTTCTGGCTTATTTAATATTAGCGGTGCGCAATGGCTAGTTGGGGAAGGCGGCAAACCGACGTTGTTGGCTCAGCTATTTGGCTTAACGCTCATTATTGGTGCCTCGTGCTTGTCTGCAATGTCTGGCTTGAATAAAGGGATCAAGTGGTTGTCGAACATCAATATGGGGCTGTCAGTCTTTCTGATCGCATTTTTTGTTTTCTTTGGCGCCACCTTCTATGCTTTGCAAACTTTTGCCTACGCTATTTGGGATTATCTAGTCGCGTTGCCAGCGATGTCGACAACCGTGTGGACTGATAACGGGGTCGAACCCTCTGCCTCGCTGCAGGGTTGGCAGGGCGCTTGGACTATTTTCTACTGGGCCTGGTGGATAGCTTTTGCACCCTTTGTAGGCTTGTTCCTGGCGCGTGTATCGCGCGGCCGAACTATTCGTGAATATGTCATTGGTGCGATAGTTATTCCTTCCGTGATTTGTCTGGTTTGGTTTGCCTTTCTTGGCGCTACGGCGATTGATCTTGAGTTGTCTGGTGTAGCCCAGGGGTCGATTGTTAATGCGGATATTTCTGCCCAGTTATTTAAAACGATTAACTTGATTTTGTCGCCAGAGCTCGCGGTTGCGCTCTCAGTGGTGATCGTCATTTTACTATTGACCTTTTTGGTCACCTCAGCAGACTCAGGGATATTGATCATTAATACGCTTGCCTCCGGTGGCAATCAGAGTCAAAAACATACCAGGCATGTGGTGATCTGGGGTGTGATATTTGCAGTATTGATTGGGGTGCTATTGTCCGCCGGGGGATTGGATGCACTGCGATCGGTGATGATTATCGGGGCGTTGCCGTTTTCATTGGTGATGGTTCTCATGGCTATTTCTTTACTAAAGGCGTTATTGAGTGAAGAAAAGTAACCTGATTCGACGGCGTTTAATCGCCTGATCAGCTCAGTAGGCATCAGTGCCCACTCGTTCGAGTGGGCACTTTAAATCAAGCGTTAGCTGATTTCACAATACGCTTCATGTCTGTCATATAGCCGCGTAGTTCGCGGCCACCAGGCACTACATCATGGTCGAAAATGGCATCATTTACTTCAATTGGTCGAAGTTTATCCACTGCATTAGAGGTGCTCGTTAAATCCCCACCCAGGTCTTTTAGAGTTAACGAATTAGCATGATCCTGCAATAGTGGCACAGCGGCATGGGTAAAAAGGTAGTCACCGTATTCTGCGGTCTGGGCCCGCCACTAGAAAAGGCTGGCGTCCTCATTGTACCAGGCGACTATTATAGTGCGCGAGAATTCACCTTCAATAATGTCGACCATGTTTTTTGGAACATTGGACGCAGCGTGACTTTTAGTTCTTCATACATAACA
Organism: Gammaproteobacteria bacterium; assembly: GCA_012961165.1. Classification (GTDB taxonomy): domain Bacteria; phylum Pseudomonadota; class Gammaproteobacteria; order Pseudomonadales; family Azotimanducaceae; genus UBA9659. The sequence goes on from DTZW01000198.1 coordinate 11,095, forward strand.
AAAGCTTTGATTATGGTGATGGTCAACCTTAACTAAAGACAGCCACTTCGTTAGTAAATATTCCCTCGTCGGGAATCACGCCTAAACCAGGACCAGCGGGCAGGGAAATATGGCCGTTAACGATCTTGATGCCATTGGCACTGTCGTAATTTCCTTCTATATGGGGCTGTGCCAGCCAAGCACCCTCAAACAATTTTGGCTTTACTGTAGCGCCCAGATGAACGCAGGCCGCGGCAATAATGTCGCCACCCCAGGAGTCATCTGACGTGTGGTGAAGGTTGCGCGCCTCGCAGATATCTCTAAATACCGCCATGGGTTGCAGGCCCCCTATGCGAGTCACTTTCATGCCAAAGCCGTCGACTAATCCTGCACCGATGGCACTAATAACCACATTGAGACTGACCGCACTCTCATCAAGGTAAACAGCATGATGAAGCTGATTCCGTATGCTGGCTATTTCTTCCAGTGTATCGCAGGGCTGTTCCAGTATAAAAGGAATGTCAGCGCATTCACGGCTCAGGCGCAGTGCATCTCGGGCGGTGAGACCCCGGTTGCCGTCGACCGCAAGACGTATATTATTGCCTACGGTTTCCCACACTTTTCGAATAATTTCTATGTCCGTTTCCACACAGTGCCCAGCAATCTTAATCTGCAGGCGTGGATATCCTTCGGCTACTTTTTCAGCGGCGATTCTACTAATCTCATCGGGTAGGCCAACGCTGGTAGCGTAGTAAGAAGGGACAGATTCGGTGCACAGGCCACCGAGAATATCCGCGACGCGCCTATCTGTTTTCTTGCCGATTAAATCATAGACGGCAATATCAATGGCGGCCTTGGCGTAATGATGGCCATTTAACAATGAGTCCATACGTCGATGCATTAAAACGGGCTGCATGGGGTCTTGGCCAATTAAACCCGGCGCCATTTGTAAAAGCGCAGCCCTGGCGCCGGCAGCGTGGCTTGGCGCATAGGTTGGGCCTACCGGGCAGGTTTCGCCCCATCCCACTAGACCGCATGCGGTTTCAAGTTTCACCAATGTGGTATCTAAACTGAAAACCTCTGCATTGGCCATGGTGTAAGGACCGTTTTTTACCGGTAAATCGTGCTGGTAAACTACAATTTTTAAAATCTTCACTTCGCCACCTCAAATAATTGAACCGACACACTGCGCACTCAAAGGATCAAGCTGTGTAGCCACCATCCAGCGCCATAATCTCACCGGTAATGTGTTTTTCGCAGGCTAAAAACACCACTGCGCGGGCGACTTCTTGGGGTTCGGCCACAGCCCCTATAGGTATGGTGTCGACATTGTGTTTTATAACTCTCTCTGCGCTTGTTGCATCGGTGTGTTTAGAAAACAGCATGGGAGAATTAATGGCACCGGGGGCCACTGCATTGACGTTGATTTTTTGTGCGGCTAACTCTAATGCCATGGTTTTGGTGAGCATATTTACCGCCCCTTTGCTGGCACAATAAGCAGCCAGGCCGGCAGCACCGACGCGCCCGCAGGTCGATGAAACGTTAATAATGGCACCGCCCGCATGCATCTGATTTGCAGCCGCGCGACTGAAGTAAAACACGCCATTGAGGTTGATATCGATAACTTCATGCCACTGTTGATCATCTGTATGGCATGCATCGGCTCTAACTATTGTGCCGGCGTTGTTGACCAAGACATCCACTGGGCAACCCAGGGTATTATTGGCATAGGCTACGGCGGCATTGGCAAAACTTGACTCGCGAACATCCCCCGTTAAACAGCTAACAGTTGCGTTGAACCGGCTTTTTAATAACTTACGGGCATTTTCCAGCTTTGCATCATCACGACCAATCAGTAACAGTTGGGCGCCTCGCTGGGCAAACTGCTTGGCGCATTCAAGCCCGACACCACTTCCCCCTCCGGTAACAAGCACTAGTTTTTTCTCAAGATTGCGTGGCGCGCCGGGGTCGTCGATGTCTTTATTATCAGTAAGGTTAACCATAAATTCTCACAATTTGGGTAGCGGCAGTTTGGCCAGTCGACCACCGTCAACGACTATTTCCTGGCCGGTCACAAACTCGGATTCCGGGCTGGCTAACCAATATACGGCGTTGGCGACATCTTGGGGAAGTCCCAGGCGACCTGCCGGGTGCAGAGACTCAATCTCAGCGTCAACCGCCGCTCGGTCGGGATACTGCGCTAATAGCTGTTCATTGAAAGGTGTATTGATCCAGCCTGGTGCCACTGCATTACAGCGAATACCCTTCGGTCCATATTCTAAAGCGGTGTTATGGGTGAATGCGGCCACAGCTGCTTTAGAGGCGGCATAGGCACTATGAAGTGGGTTGGCGCCCATACCCTCGATAGAGCTAATGTTGACGATAGCGGGGGCGGTTGCGCCTTTACTGGTCATCAATGTGAAGGCGTGTTTGGTGGTCAAAAAAGCACCTTTGATATTAACACCCATCACAGTGTCCCACTGGGCTACTGTTGTGTCTTGAATGGGTGTTTCAATGCAAATACCTGCGTTGTTCACTAATACATCAAGATGACCGAACTGGTCTTCGATATGATTCATCAGAGCGATAACGCTTGCCTCGCTTGAGACATCTGTTTTTAAAAACCCTAACGACGAATTCTGTGGTGGGTTGAGATCAGCACTAATAACATGGGTATCTTTTTGTAAAAAGCGTTCGGCAATGGCCAGTCCGATATTTTGAGACCCTCCGGTGACAATAACGATTCGTTGTTTGTTCATTAGTGTGGTGTCTTCTGTGTGTAGGCCACAATTTTACCAACCTGGTCGATGGGGGTGTCTGGACGCCCCTCTGATGAAACAGCAGGAAACTCCGTTAGATCACGGCTCTTTAGGTCGTTGAGAGTCTTGTGATTTAAGGTTTTGTACGACCAGTCCTCGATATAATTGCTGAGATCTCTGATGTCATCTGATGGATCAATAACCCCCTGGTTTTTCAGCGCCCTTTTCCCCAAACCGAACAAGCATCAAGGGTTTCTCCTAATAGTAACGTCGAGAAGTTTTTTGAGATCGACACCTCGATCTTTCGCCTGTTCAAATACTGCCATGGTGTCTGCTACGCCTTGAGCCATAGATCGACAGCCTGGAAGATCTAAAAATCGATTCAGCTGACCGTTGTCGGATTCTGCCGGGAAAGGCATGGCATCGCCGGTGTAGCTTATTGCTGCATCGGGGTGTTCCGACTCTAAGAGACTTATCACCTGCTCAATGTCTGCGGGTGTACCGTCGAGATCAAACACGTAGGCTCCATCGTAAGATTTGGAGACCGCTGTAATAAATCGTAATGCCGCATCTTCAACGTGCACATAACTGACGTTACCCGAGAAAGGGATTTGATAGGCATCGCCCACGGCGGCTGCCAACATAGCCACGGTTGGTGCTGAGCTCATGCCTTGGTCTCGTCCAGGGCCATAGATAATTGATGGGCGGATACCGACGCTGGGTACTCCCCAATCCTGCCAATAGACGGCGGACATTTGTTCGGTGCAGACCTTGTGCGCGCCATACAGGGTGGCTAACCAGTCATTATCACCCATCGCCTGGGCAGCAATTGAACTGGCATAACTTAGGCGAGTAATCCCTCTTTGGCGAGCCAACTCTAGAATGTGCGTGCTGCCAATGACATTGATTTTGGTGCTGGCAACGGGGTCAGCTTTGCAAAAGGGCACCTGCAGTGCGGCCAGGTGAATAATAGCCTCGACATTATGCTTTTCGGCCACCGCATGGAGCCTTTCAAAATCAGTGATATCACCTATTTCCCAGATGACTGATTGGGGGTCATCCATAATCAGCGTTAGGCGCTGTCGATCGTCAGTGAGATCAAAGACCACCGGTACAGCACCACTATCTCTTAGCAGCTTAACCGTCCAAGCGCCAATACAGCCGGCCGCTCCAGTCACTAGTACTGCCTGGCCCTCAAGGTTAGATAGATTACTCATCAATAATGTTCCTCAAGGTTATTTTTAAACGCCAGCAGTTTACTAATAGCGTTGTCGATATTGGCAGCTAGCTTTGATGAGTCGTCGCTAAGCCTGATTTCACCTAATAATTTGTCGAGGCGTGCTGATGCGCGCCAAATTTCATGGCGTGCCAGCTCTTGTTGAATACCAGGGTCAGCCCATCCAGACATATTAATTGAATTGGTTGCGTCCATGGCGCTGCTAGGCAGGACGTCGAAGGCGGGAATCACGGTAATTCGATCAGCTTTCTCTTGAAGTCGACAGGCGCGGTGAAAGATCATATTGCCTTGCTGTAGAAAACCATAACCGGCAGCAGGGAAGGGTATGGTAATAACTTTATCTACAGGCAACTGAGCGTCTATACCTTCTTCACCACTAATGCCTAATATTTCTCTTCCCTCCTGTTTGGTGCCATTAAAAATCTGGAACTCGCCACCCTTTATATACTTAGGGTCAGATAACATCATTACAATATCGAAGCTCACTGAGTCTACATGCCAGGTGTCCACCGCTTTGGTGATGTCATCCGGAGCATAGTTAATACCGCAGGCAACAGCCGGCACTGAGTGGCGCCCCAGAGTGACATTGGCAATGGCAGATAAGTGGGCTGCAAGCTCGGGGCTATCGCAAAAATCGCGAATAAACTTAGACCGGTAACCTGCACCGCGCGCATAACTGCCGAGTCGATTAGCACCTGTCCCTGCGCTGGAATTGCGATTGTCGTAAATACGTTCGCAAATTTTTCTCATCACAACAACACCTTCATCAGACAAAATTCGAAAAGCATTGCAGTAACCAAACGACGATTCACAGGCGGTTATATCTTGTGCGCAGTAGCTAAGATCGTGCAGAGAGAAAATGGAATCTGGATACTCCAAGGATAGATGCCTGGCGGCAATAAACCGGGGTTCATTATCGAGAGGTAAGTATGCTGCTGGACGGTCACCAGGAAAAGCTAATGCATTAAAGTCTGCGTTCATAGCTATCTCTCGTTGTTAGCCGATCATCTTTAATTATTGAAATTGCCGATCATACTAACGGATTTTCAAATTTTTTAAATACATATAGGCGACACTAAAAGACGGTTTTTATAGCGTATGTGGACTAGCACTGGATTGTAAGATCAGGGTTTTAATCTACTACCACGGAGTCTTTGCAGCCAACTCGCGATTCCGGAGAATGGTGGCGCCGGCCAGGGGAATCCGGCACGCAAGAAACGATGTGACCCAGCCATTACGAGTCCCGCGGAATCTTCAGTCACCCGCCGTTCGCCAACGGCGCCAATGGGTTTGGCAGAACGGCTGAAAGGTGTTTTTGAGATAGATACTTCGGTGTGTCCGTTCTGCAGTGACGCGCTGAGGGTGATCGCAGATGTGACAGACCCGGACGTCATCCAAACCATTCTGAAACAGCGTGCACAGCCCGATAATACGCGCCCGCAAACGCGGCTTGCCTCAGAATGTCAGTGTGAAGCCACAAATCCTGGCAGTGTATAACGATTATCTGTAAGGCAGTTTCGGTTGCTCACGAAATAACTGCCAACGGATGCTGCTTTGATATTCAGAATATTGACTTAAAATTCCTATCCTCCGACGTCATGCTCGTGGGCCACGATATTTACGTGGGCCACACCGGAAACGCCTCCGGCCCCTTTAACACATCACGAATATCCGCAGGAACTAACTAGTGTGCTACACCCGCGGTCTCGCCTTTAATGTACCTTTCGAGCTGATCGATCATAACCGACTGTTCATCGATCTTTGATTTAACCAGGTCACCCACAGAAATCATGCCGACCAATTGTTGGTCAAGCAGCACGGGTAGATGACGAACTCTTTTTATTGTCATCAATGCCATGGCTTCATCTACTTTGCTCTCGGGTTCGATAAAAATGACATCGCGCGTCATGATTTCGGCAACCTGGGTTGTCTTGGAGGACTTCCCCTGGAGGATAACTTTTCGGGCATAGTCTCGCTCTGAGATAATGCCGATCAATTTTCCTTCATCAGACAATACCGTTAACGCACCAACACCTTTTAAAGCCATCATCTCAATAGCTTGATAAACTGAATGAGCAGGCCCGATAGACCATACTTCATTTCCTTTTGTCGCGACTATATCTTGGACTTTGGACATCTGGCACCTCCGTAGTCAGGATTATTCAGTTTCCTCCTGAATACCGAACTTGCAAAATACTTTATTGTGCTAAGGGTGGGGGGTTTCTTATAGTTAGATGATCTAAAGGAAGCCAAAGACACCGTGCATAGTGATAAGCGCTCGATTTGACTGTCATGAGGACGAATCACCCGCTCTCTTACCCTGGTCGGTTGGTAAGTTTTTAACTCACGCGCAATTTGTAGGCGAGAATTCCGCCGATTAGCATGGGTATCGCAAAGACCAGGAAGTTCGCTGTGATGGAAACCCCCATCGCAATCATATAGCCCGCAATGCCAGGCCCGAGTACGGCGCCGAAGCGTCCAAGGCCAATAGCCCAACCGACACCGGTGCTTCTTATTTCAGTAGGATAGAGCTTAGCCGCCACGGCATACATGCCGGTGAACCCGCCTTGTAAACTGATCCCAATAACAAAAATGAGCGCCATAAGGATTGTTTTATCCGCTGCAAAGGATGCTGCTGCGGCAAAGAACCACATTAATATCGCAGCGGTAATCGCAAAGATACTAATTAGGGTTGAGAGTGACCATTTGGTTGCCAGCCAACCGAGAGTGTATATTCCAAGAACTCCACCGAAATTGAATAGTGTAAATGCCAGGTTGCCTGCCTCTGCGTTGTAACCCAGGTTAATGATGAGCTTGGGAGTCCAACTCATCAGAAAGTAAAGCGTGCTGATACAGAGGAAAAATGTTCCCCAGAGCATTAGGGTAGAGCGCCTTAACGCTGGTGTTAACAGTGACATGACTTTTTGCAGGCTACTTGCGCGATCAGCTACAGTGTTTTCTTTGCCTAACCCTATGGTTGGTAGTTGCGACAAAGGTTGAACCGAAAACATAGCAATGATCTTGTTGACCTTTTGTAATGCGCCTTGTGGTTGTTTGTTACACAGGAAATGAAGTGATTCTGGAATGAGTGCAAAGGCAATTAGCGCCAGGACTACTGTTATTGAGCCACCCGCGATGAACATACCGCGCCAGCCAAATTCTGGTATGACGCTGGAAGCGACAAGCCCCGTCATCATTGCGCCCAGGGGAAAACCTGAAGTGACGGCGGTCACCGAAAGTGCGCGATAACGCTCCGGGCTGTATTCGGCGGCGAGTGTTGCGACAGTCGCCAGCATCGCACCGGCACCGAGTCCACTGATAAACCTGAGAACGATGAGCATGGGGAAGGAGTTGACCGTCGCTGTCAGTAGTACCGTTGAGCCGACAAGTAATAGTGTGATAATAATCATGGTTCGCCGACCGATGATGTCGGAAAAGGTTGCAAGAAACATTGCCCCCAGCATCATGCCTGCAAGAGAGAAACTGAACACAAGACCAAGTTTGTCTGCGCCCAATTGCATTTCCTCACCAATTTGGTGAGCAGTCACCGCCATTGCTGTAATGTCGAAGCCATCAACCATATTGAAGATAAGACAAAGAGCCACAATCATTATCTGCCGGCCAGAAAAATAACCGTGATCTATTAGTTCGCTGATATTCATTGATTGAGTAGTGATGAGTTAACTCCGTCGTGAAAGTTTATGTTTGTTTGTCTGGTTTATCCCATTCTACGTATAGTGTGGATGGCCCTCGAAATGTAATGTTCGGCGCAAATGATAATTTTTGGTTTTCTACCAGGCGTAGGTTGGGTAGTCGCTTAGCGAGTGTCTCAATTGCGATTTGAGCCTCAAGACGAGCAAGCCGAGCGCCCAGGCAGAAATGAATACCGTGGCCAAAAGAAATATGTTTGTTCGCGTTATCACGGTCTGGAATGAATTTCGATGGTGTGGGAAAAAGCGCCGGATCATGATTGGCCGCACCCAGACTGACGAAAATTCTGGTGCCTTTGGGAATGTCGACGCCATCTAGCTGCGTATCCTGAGTGGCGACTCGCCGCCAACTGGTTTGCGGCGAATCAGCGCGTAGAATCTCTTCCAGCGCATTGGGTATAAGTGATGGATCATTGACCAACGCCTCCCAATGCTCCCGTTCGGGAAGAATGTTCATGAGCGTTAAAGAAATAAAGTTGCTGACGATCTCATGCCCGGCGAAGGATAGGCCATAAATGATCGATTCCACCTCACGGTAAGTAAGACCTTCGGGGTCAGCTTTGTGAGCAGCTAATAATTCAGAGGTAAGATCGTCTGCGGGCGCTTTGTTTTTTTGTGCAACAAATTCCCGGCAATAGCGCCAATATTTCAGCATGTTTTCCGCAATTTGTGTCTGTGCTTCATCGGTGGGTTTACCCCAGGTGAATATCAGACGGTTCGAAGTCCAGAAGATTAGCTGATCATCGTCAATTTCCGGAAAACCAATGAGCCGGAAAATTACGCGTCCCGGCAGTGCATGTGCTAGCGAAGAAACAACTTCCGATTGGTGCCCACCCGCTATCATTTGAGAGATTAAATTGGCGGTCGTCTCGCGGATATAGGGTTCGAGCAGGTTCATGCGGCGCGCGTTAAAACCATCGCGGCTATACTTGCGGATTCGAGTGTGGTCGGGTTGCTGGCAATTCGACATCACTGCTTTCGGGTTATAGTCGGAGGCGGACATCACTGCCGCGGCTTTTTCACAAACCGGGAAAACAGGATCTTGAACATTCTCCGATGAAAAGACTTCGTGGTTCTTTAACACCGTAGTGACGTTCTCCATTCCCGTCACCACCAGGTAGCCGAGTTCTTCAGCATAGAAAATAGGTTTGTTCGACATCAGCGCTTCAAGTTGGGGGTATGGGTTAGTCAGATAGTCGTCGTTAAACGGTGTGAACGAAGCATCAACAGGGCATCCGGTTGGTTGGGTCGCAGGCGGAACACTGATTTTGTGGTAGGCGTCGTCTTTATCTTTGCTCATGGTTCTTTCCACATTGATATTGGTTAGTCTTTCTCATCAATTTTTTCAATCAACTCGTCTAACAATTCGTAAAGTAGCTCAAGCTTGCCGTAGCCAAATTTTTCAGTTATCAGATCATAACGTTCGACTGATTTTGGCGCGATTTTTTGAAACAACTTCTTGCCAGGCGCAGTGATTGATATAACCGATTTTCGATTGTCTGATGAAGACTGGTTTCGACTGACGAGCTTACGTTTCTCCAGGTTTTGGATGATTCGTGAGAGGCTGGGCATTAACAAGAAACATCTATTTGCTAATTCTGTGATGTCGAGTCCTTCCTCTTCATTCAGAGCCCTGATGACCCGCCACTGTTGCGATGACAAATCGTTTTCGCGTAATGAAGGAATGAATTTTTTCATTACTGCTTCCCTGGCACGTAGTAATGCCATGGGGAGTGAGCGGTCAAATGCGCGCAGTGTTTTGTTTTGTGAATTAGTCATTGAAGACTCTAGTCATCCGTCTCATTAACCACCTCATCAATCACCTCATCAATCACCTCATTCGACAGGATGCCTACACCTTCAACCTCAACTTCAACAACATCTCCTGGTTTCAGGTAGCGTGGAGGATCGAATCGAGCGCCTGCACCATTGGGAGTTCCGGTGGCAATCATATCCCCGGGTTTTAGGTTGAAAAACTGTGACATGTAAGCGATCTGGTACTTGATTGGGAATATCATGTTGTCGGTTGTATCTTGCTGCCGCTCCTCGCCGTTGACCCGAGTTTTCACAATCATGTCCTCGTAGATGGCAGGGGTGAATTCATCGGCAGTGACCATCCAGGGACCAACGCTACCAGAATGGTAAAAGTTCTTGCCCTGCGTAACATTAAATTTAGAATGCCTTAACCAGTCCCGGATCGTCCCTTCGTTCATAATAGTGAGCCCTGCGATATGATCAAAGGCATTGTCTTCTGATATACGGCGGCCTTCCTTGCCTATGACGACGACAATCTCGCCTTCATAATCCAATTGGTCTGATTCCGGTGGTCGCAGCAGATGATGTCCATGGCCTACCAAAGAGTCTGGTGTTCGCATAAAGAGACTCGGGAATTTTGATGCCTTGGAACCGTCTTTATACTCAGCGTTCCGATTAGCATAATTGACCCCAATGCAGGCAATCTTTTCGGGATTAGCAACAGGTGGAAGATAGGTGATCTCATCAGTGTTCACATCAGGTGATAGCCCGCAAGCGAGCTCTTGCGCCTCATTCAGGCGATCACTGCTAATGGCTTGCTTGAAGTCGCACTTCATTCTTGCGCCGAGATCGATTATTCCCTCCTCCGTAATCGCGCCCCAGGAACTCTGGGGTTGAGAAGGATGGCGAGAAGAATGGCTGCCATTCATGAAAGAGAGAAATCGCATAGTAAAACCTTATTAAATTTAACCTGTTATGCATATAACCGCATAATGGCGCAAATTGATAGCCTTTTACAATGTTAGTGATTAACATGTTATGTAATAACGCGTTAAGGTAAAAACATGTCGGGCAACAAAGAGAGCAATGAGGAAAATCTACGCAAAGCAGAATCCTATCTGCAAAGGTTTAGTGAGAACATCACAGGGCATTTCATCAATGGTCAATTTGAAGTGCCAACAAACGCTGAGATCTTTGAGAACTTTACGCCGGTTGATAATACAACCCTCGGTAAAGTTGTGGCCGGGAGTGCTCAGGATATAGACCGGGCTTGTGATGCCGCCCAGGCAGCTTTCGCCGATTGGCGGGATATGTCCGGAGCAGCCCGTAAGAAACTGCTCAATCACTTTGCTGACAAAATTGCCGCGCGTGCAGAGGAAATTGCACTGATTGAATCGATGGACTGTGGGCAGCCAATTCGCTTTATGAAGCAGGCAGCACTCAGGGGAGCAGACAATTTCCGTTTTTTTGCTGACAAAGCACCTGAAGCTGTCAATGGCCAAGCGCTATATCAAGACGTTCATACTAACTACACCATGCGAACGCCGGTAGGACCCGTGGGTATTATCACGCCGTGGAATACGCCGTTTATGTTGTCGACCTGGAAGATTGCACCGGCACTTGCAGCGGGCTGTACTGTTGTTCACAAGCCCGCGGAAATGTCACCTCTGAGTGCGCTGCTGTTGGCTGAAGTTGCCAAAGACGCGGGGATTCCGGATGGTGTCTTAAATACCGTGAATGGCTTTGGTGAAATTGCGGGTAAACGGTTGACACAACACCCGGCAATCAAAGCTGTAGCTTTAGTCGGTGAAAGTGCTACTGGCACGCATATCATGCGCCAGGCTGCGGATACGCTAAAACGCCTTCACTTTGAGTTGGGTGGTAAAAACCCTGTGATCGTCTTTGATGATGCTGACTTTGACCGTGCGCTGGATGCCGTGGTGTTTATGCTATATAGCCTTAACGGTCAGCGTTGTACGTCGAGTTCAAGATTGTTGGTCCAACAGGGTATTCAAGCTGAGTTTATGGCAGCGCTTAAAGAAAGGGTAGGAAACCTGAAGGTCGGTCATCCCCTTAATCCTGAAACAGAGGTAGGGCCGGTTGTCAGCCGGGCGCATTTTCAAAAAGTCATGAGCTATATGGATATTGCAAAAAGTGATGGCGCAACAACAGCCGTAGGTGGTTATGCAATAGAAACTCTGGGAGATGGTAATTATATTTGTCCCACACTGTTCACAGAGGCAGATAACAGTATGCGGGTAGCGAGAGAAGAGATATTTGGCCCAGTGTTGACGGCCATGACATTTGATTCAGAAGAAGATGCCGTTCGAATGGCTAATGATACGCCGTACGGGCTTGCTGGATATGTCTGGACCAAAGATGTAGGTAGAACAATGCGTTTAGCAAAGAATTTGGAGGCGGGTATGCTCTGGTTTAATTCCGAAAACAACAGAAACCTGCCATCACCCTTTGGCGGCATGAAAGCCAGTGGGGTAGGTCGGGACGGGGGTGACTTCAGTTTCGATTTTTATATGGAAACCAAGAACGTTTGTATTGCACATGACCTGCACAACGTACCCGTCTTGGGTAGATAGGCCATTTAGAATATCGAGAAGGAGATTTACAATGGGCGAACTCGCCTACGCGGCTAAGATTACACATGTCCCCTCTATGTATCTGTCCGAGATGGATGGACCGCACAAGGGTTGCAGAGACCACGCGATCGAAGGCCATCGGGAAATTTCAAAACGATGTCGTGCCCTGGGTGTTGATACAATCGTTGTGTTTGATACACATTGGTTAGTCAATTCCGGCTATCACCTGAACAACGCGGCGCATTTTAAAGGAATCTATACAAGTAACGAACTACCTCATTTCATTAAAAATTTACCCTACGAATATGATGGAAACCCTGAACTTGGCCACCTGATTGCAGATGCTGTCACGAAAGCCGGGGTGCACATGCGTGCCCATGAGGACACCAGCCTGAGTTTAGAATACGGCAGCCTGGTCCCCATGCGCTATATGAATGAAGACCGGCACTTCAAGGTGGTTTCAATTGCTTCTTTGCTTATGGTGCATGACCTGAAGGATAGCGTGACCGCGGGAAGGGCGCTTCGGTCGGCTATCGAAAATGAATATGACGGTAAAGTTGCCATATTCGCTTCTGGGTCGTTGTCACACAGGTTTGCGCAGAATGGCACCGCCGATGAATTTATGCATAAAGTCTGGTCTCCCTTCTTGGAGGAATTTGACCATCGTGTCATTGAGATGTGGCAGAACGGGGACTGGGAACGCTTCACGGAAATGTTGCCTGAGTATGCAAACAAGTGTCACGGTGAAGGATTTATGCACGACACTGCAATGTTGCTGGGTGCATTAGGCTGGGATCAGTACCGCGGTAAGGCCGAGGTCATCAGTCCTTACTTTGGCAGCTCTGGCACGGGGCAAATTAATGTTGAATTTCCTGTTTAGGAGTTAGATGTTGGGGGGTTAAAAAGCATGGCACATTTTATTTATGAGTACTCAGCTAATCTGTCTGAGGATCTATTAGATCTACAGGGCTTGATGCAGAAGATGCACGAGAAAGCTGCGGAAACTAACATATTTCCAATGGCTGGAATGAGAAGCAGGGCAACCAAGTGTGAGCACTTCCGCGTTGCGGATGGTGACCCTGATAAAGGTTTTCTCAACCTCAGTATGAAAGTGGGTCGCGGCCGCGATGAACCGACCAGAATGCACGCCGGTGAAATGTTCTGGCAAATCATGCTGGAGCATCTTGAACCGCTGATGGCTGAGTATTCGGTGACGCTTTCTTACGAGATGCGGGAGTTGGAAGAAAAGGTGAAGTTTAACAACAGGAATTTTTAGGATGTTGAGCCAACAGCAGATTACGGATGCGGCGGATCGTCTGTATCAGGCAGAAAAAGAACATGAACAAATTAAGGCGCTGACAATGTCTTTTAGTATGGACATGGACGACGCTTATGCTATTCAGAAAGCCTGGATAGACCGGAGGCTGAAGGATGGTGAAAAAATTATTGGATATAAGATTGGGCTGACCTCTCGCACTATGCAAGTTGCTATGAATATCAATACGCCCGATTACGGTGTACTGACAGATGCGATGCTGTTCCCAAATCAATCGAAGCTCAATGCCGCAGATTATCTAGACCCACGAATTGAGTCAGAATTCGCGTTTGTGATGAAGAAGCGACTTTTTGGAGAAAATGTTTCTATTGAAGAGGTTATGGACGCCACAGATTATGTACAGCCAGCGCTCGAACTCATTTCAGCTAGAAGTCATCGGGTCGATCCTGAAACGGGCTATACCCGAAATGTGTGTGACACCATTGCTGACAATGCGGCTAATGCCGGCATAATTTGTGGTGGTGAGAAGGTTGCGCCGGCGGATATAGATCTCAAATGGGCTGGTTCTTTGCTCTATCTCAATGATGAGATTGAAGATTCAGGTATGGGTGCTGCGGTGATGGGCCATCCTGCACATGGTATCCGCTGGGTGTGTAAACGATTCGCACCGCGTGGAATCGCCCTTGAGCCGGGCCAGATTATTCTCTCTGGCTCGTTTACAAGGCCCGTGCCTGTGAAAGCGGGAGATCGTGTCTTTGCTGATTATGGAAAATCAGGATCCATTGATGTTGATTTTGTTTAGCGGCTTCAAGCTGCGCAACACGAACGCTTTGCCAGCCCCTGACAGTTAATTCCAGCCCCCTGGACCATCACAGAACAGG
>DTZW01000199.1 GCA_012961165.1 Gammaproteobacteria bacterium
ACCTGTGCGACATTGCTTCAATCGCCGAGTATGCCGGAACAGGCGGTTTGTGGATTGACTGAGGATGCCGAATTCGAGAGTTGGGGCATGGATCTTATTTGGCAATTTTTTCAGCGTTACACCCTGAGGGACAAACCATAGATGCAAAACTTCGCCGAACCGAATTTTAATCCTGCACCCTGGCGGATGTTTCGAAGCCCGGTCAGGTTGGTTTGCTGTTCGAGGAGTACCAGGCGAAGTTTGATGGGCTGGATGTACTTGTTAACAATGCAGGGGTTGCTGGTCCAACAGCGCTCGTTCAGGACATTGAAATCGATGAGTGGAATAGCACGATCAATGTGGACCTCAATGGTCAGTTTTATGTCACTCGCCAGGCGGTCCCTTTGATCAAGGCGGCGGGCGGTGGATCGATTATTAATATGTCCTCCAACGCCGGGTTGTCTGGGTGCCCGATGCGTTCTCCTTATGTAGCAGCCATGGCGCTCTTTCTGAGATCCAATGCGGGCGCAAAGATCTCTGGTCAGGCGATCGGTATCGATGGCCACACCGAAGGATTGGCCAGCTGGCTTGACGATTAATGCTCAAGACTGGCTGGATTTGGCGAGGGTAGATAGTGTTGGTAGAGTAGCTTCTTCTCGACACTTGCCCATCGACCAAAGCGGACCATGACAGAGACAGAAACCGGCCTGTACCAGGTAGCATTCGAACAGGTTCAGCGCTTGCTCAATGCCAGGGATTTGATCTCGCGCTTGAGCAGGTCGATGCCATCCTCGAAGTGCACCCGCTGGACGCCAAGAGTAGCTATCTGCGTGCGGTTATCCTGCGTCACCTTGGACGTCACAAGGAGGCAATCGAGCTACTGCAGACCCTGGTGAAAGGTACCCGTGGGGTCGCGGTGATACACCAGGAGCTGGGCCAGGCCCTGCATGCCGTCGGGCGCATCGACGATGCGATTGATGCCTTACGCGAGGCGGTGAAAATCAATCCAAAATTGGGGGGCAGCTGGAAACTGTTGGGCGAGTCCCTGCACGGAGAGGGCGAGGCGGACGAAGCCTCTGAAGCTTTTCGGCAAGCCATGGCTTCCACCCATACCCATCCGGGCATTATCAAAGCGCTGGACCTGGTTCAAAAGGAACGTTTCGGCATGGCCGAGGGTATCTGCCGAGATTATTTGCAGCGCCATCCTGAGGATGTGACGGTGATTCGGTTGCTGGCTGAAATCGGCATCAGGCTGGGTATCAGGGAAGATCCGGAATTATTACTCGAGGATTGCCTGCGACTGGCCCCGGATTTTCATCTTGCCCGCAATACATACGCCAATGCGTTGAGCCAGGCGCAAAAGTATGAAAAAGCCCTGGCCGAGATCGAATACCTTGAGAAGGTAGACCCCCAGAACCTGTCTCACAGTGTACTGGCAGCTTCAATCGAGGTCATGATCGGTAATTACGAGGCAGCTGTTGAGCGCTACGAATTTTTAACGGGCCGTTTTCCACAAACTGCGCAACTTCAGAACAGCTTTGGTCATACACTAAAGACACTGGGCGACAGGAAGAGGCCATAGCCGCGTATCGCCGTGCCATAGTAGTTAAAGAAAACATGGGTGACGCATACTGGAACCTGGCTAACCTCAAGACCTTCAGGTTTGAGCCAGAGGAAGTGGACCAGATGCGTACGTTAGTCAGCGCCGGGGAATCTGGCAGCAGCGATCATTACCATCTCTGCTTTGCGCTGGGCAAAGCCCTGGAAGACCTCGGTGAATATGCAGAGTCTTTTCAATACTACACGCAGGGAAATGCGAGAAAGTGCGAGCAGGAAGGATGCAAAGCTGATGAAACTACCGCGCAAACCGAAGCGCTGATAAACCACCGCACGACCTCGCTGTTTGAGGGTAAGGAAACATAGTGTCACGGCCATAGCAGGAGCTTACGAGGCGGACATTCTGGAAAGCTATGAATTTGGTATGAAAGGTACCTTCATGGATGGTCGCCTGCGTCTTAATGCAGCGATTTATACCCAGGAGTGGGATGACTTTCAGTTGTCCAAAATTGATACCTCTGTTTCTGTGCTGACCCTGACTGATAATGTCGGTAGCGCGGAAAGTGACGGGCTTGAGATAGATGGCTCGTTCCTGATCACTGAGAATTGGGATGTGAATTTTGGCCTGTCATATATTGATTCTGAGTTGACTGAAAGCTAATGGATAAATCCAGCGGCTGAAGCAGCTGGAGCACCGCCCAATGCACCTGCAGGCAATGAGCTACCACGAGTTCCTGACCTGAAATGGAACCTGTCTTCAAGGTATAACTTCGAGATGATGGGAATGGCTGCGTTTGTCCAGGGTTCTTACACCTCGGTGGGTGAGTCTTACAATCTGCTCTATGACATTGATAGTGTGAGCCGCACCCGGAAGAAGCAAGACGGTTACAACGTTGGCCATCTGGCCTTCGGGCTCGAACGTGATGGCTGGTCTGCTGAGTTATTCGTGAAGAATGTCGGTGATGAGCGCGGTGAAGTGTTCATCAACGGCGCTACTTACGATCAGCGTATCACCAGCAACCGGCCGCGCACGATTGGCCTAAGGTTCCGTCATAAGTTCGAGTGAAGCAGCTATCAGTTAGCTAAAAAAAGGGCGCCGAAAGGCGCCCTTTTTGATTCTAACCCTTAGTTGCCACGGCTGAGAGTGTTCTCACGATAGATACAGCAAGCATTAGATAGACCAGCAACAGAGGCAGGGAGGCAACGACAGATGCTGTCTGAAGTACTCTGATGCCACCAAGATAGAGAAGACTGGCTGGCAGTACACCCAGCGCAGCAGCCCAGAAGACACGATGCCATCGCGCGGGGTGATCATGTTCTCCCAGATAGCGCGAGGCACCTGCAGCCAGTGTGTAGGACGCAGAGTCGTAAGTGGTGGCGGTGAATATGATGCCGATGACGGCGAGGTAAAAGAGCCAGAAGGTGCCGAACGGAAGTATCGCGATGATACTGGCTACCGCGGCGGAAGGGCTGACCTCGGACGCTTCCTGAACAACAGGTAAAATGCCCTGTTGTTCGAGGAAGAAAGCGTGATTGCCGAGGACGATAAAAAACAACCAACAGCCAAGACTACCCCAACCCATCATGCCGAAAATCACTTCTCTAATGGTACGGCCGTGTGAAATCTTGCACACAAACATACCAACAAAAGGTCCAAGCGCCAGCCACCATGCCCAGTAAAAAACGGTCCAGCTCTCAACGAAGCTTGCACGCTCCAGTGGGTCAGCCCAGGTCATCATACGGATAAAATTGCTGCTGATGTGCCCTATGCTGACAATGGCCATTTCCAGGATGAATCGAGTCGGCCCAACCAGCAGAACAAAGGTAACCAGGATCAATGCAAGGCTCATATTGATGTTGCTGAGCACTCTTATGCCATCGTCCATGCCGCGATAAACAGAGTAGGCAATAGTGATGGTGACGATGATGATGATGATCGCCTGCATACCAAAGCCGTCCTCAAGACCGGTCATGCGGGTTGTAGCAGAGGCAACGACGGATGTTCCAAGCCCAAGGCCCGTTGCAGCCGTTCCTAGAAGGCCAATGATAAAAAGCAGATCAATGATACGACCTGGTATTCGGTGGGTGTATGAACCAAGTACCGGTTCGCAGGCATCGCTGAGCCTGAGTGAAGGAATTTTCTTGACATGATAACTGCAGGCCAGTGCGATGGCGGGAAGACAGTAAAGTGCCCAGCCAACAGGCCCCCAATGAAACATGCCGTAGCTCATCGCCCACAATATCGCTTCATCGGATTTTGCTTCGATACCGAATGGCGGATCCAGATAATAAAAAACCCACTCAGCGGCGCCCCAGTAAATGAGACTTGCACCGATGCCACATGAGAACAGCATCGCGATCCAGCTGGCCGAGGAATATTGTGGGGGTTGATCGCCCAGCCTGATACTGCCCCAGCCACTTACTGCGACGACCAGCAGAAAAACGAAGATAAGTGTAGCCGCGATGATGTAGACGACACCCATTTCGGTGGTGAGAAACGTGAATACGTGAGCAATCAGTTCTCGGCTGGCGTCAGGTGCGAAAACAATAGGTAATATGACAGCGACGAGTAACAGGCTACCAGCGACAAATATAAACCAGTCGACTTCCGGTTCCGGTGGATAATCGCTCATAGAGGGTAGTCGTGTTGCTGGCT
>DTZW01000200.1 GCA_012961165.1 Gammaproteobacteria bacterium
CCGCGCTGCAATCATCACCTTGGCACCCTGAGCTGCAAACACCTGGGCGATGCCTTTGCCAATACCTTTTGAGCCTCCGGTAACAATTACCGACCTATCTTTGATTGATGTCAACATTGAATTCTCCTCCAGGATTACCCAGTGTGAGCGCTGAAAAACTTATTTCGAGTTCGTAGCAGCCACATAATGAGCACGCCACAAAGTAATAAGACTATTGAAGTAGCGATCGAGAGTATGCCGACCGATGGCACTAAGGGCGAGTACCCAGAAACCATTTTCGCGTACAACCACTCCGGGAGCGTTGAATCTGCGCCAGTTGTGAAAAGCGAAAGGGGGAAATTTCCCCAACTGAGTAGGAAAGCAAAAAGTCCAGCCGAAACGACTCCGGGTAGCAATAGCGGACCAGTCACCTCTTTCAAAACTGTCCAGGTAGACGCCCCCATGTCTCTTGCCGCTTCTTCGAGAGCAGGGTCAAAGCTGTAAGCCCGGATGGCGATAATCAGCGTTGTGATTGGCGAAATCCATACAAGATGTGCGACCACTGCCGTCTTCCAGGAAGGGATGATTCCCAGTGCGTTAAACCACATCAGTAACGCAAGGCCAAGAACAGCCTGCGGAAAAAAGATCGGTAACAAAACCAGCTTCTGAAAGGTTCGTCGAAAGCGCCATTGGTAGCGGGCAAAAGCGAGGGCGCCAAAAAAGCCGACTACCATTGATATGACGGTGACCAGAAGCGCAACACTCAACGATGTCCAGAGCAGATCCTGGACAGTGGAGCTTTCAATGGCCTTCCCATACCACTTGGTATCGTACCGTTTGATGGGGAAAGTCAGGTACCGCGCTTTGGAAACCGATGCAAACCCGACCGAGATGATTGGCAGATAGAGAAAGAGAATCGTGAGAATTCCATAAAGATAGAGTGCGGCCCGAGCAGCACGGGACATCTTCATGACTGCTTGCCCCCCATAATCAGATCCAAATTCACCCGGCTCACCCCAAACACGGATAAAGATCCGATTATCAGAATAAGGATAATTGACAACGCCGAGCCCAGAGGCCAGTTCTGTCCATAAGTAAACGCAGTTTCGATTTCGTCTGCGATCACGATCACCGTCTGACCACCCAGCAACTTGGATTCAGCCATAGCGCCGGCGGCCAAGACAAAGCTCAAGAGTCCTCCAATCACGATCCCGGGCGCCGAAAGGGGGAGGTCAATTTCACGAAAAACTTGCCACCGTGAAGCACCTAAATCTGCAGCCGCCTGCCGGGCATCGTCAGGAACCATTGCGATACCCTGAACTAACGGAAAAAGCATAAATGGAAAATATGCATAAACCAGTCCAAAAACAATCACTGGCACGTTATACAACGCTCCTTCAAAAGTGAGCCCGGTCCAAGTTCGTAAGTGCCCTTCAATGAGTCCGCCTTTCATAAGGGTCAGCACCCAGCCAAACAGTCGTATGTTCTCTGAAACAAACAGCGTGACTACCACAGCGATGGTGATGACCAAGCTGAAACTCTTAAAAACCTTTGCCATACCGAAAGCCAGCGGCCAACAAATCACAAAAAGAATTCCGGTAGATGTCATTGCCATACCGAAAGACCACAGCAGAGACTTGCTATATCCCTTTGTAAAAACCAGTTTGTAGGAAGAAAAATCCGGGATATTCAACAGGCTGAATACCTTTTGTGGCATCACGGAGAAAATTCCGATTACCAGTAGCGGTGCGAGAAAGCTGACCAACAATATCAATCCAATCGGTGCGGCACTCAAAAACCCGATGCGCCGATCCTGTCTTTCCATCGATCAGTCCTCTGTAATCATATGGGTATGCTCGACATCCCACCCGAGCATCACCTGATCTCCGACCTGCCCTAAAAACCGGTCTTCGCGTAGTTTTTCCACGGCCAACTCGTCACCGTTCGGGGCTTCTACCTTGTATTGCGTTCGCGACCCGAGTGCATATTCGGCTCGAAGCACCCCTTTAACAACAAAGTCAGCAGTTTCCCCGGAATACATAAATCGCACCGCTTCCGGCCTTACCATCAATAGGCCACGCATGCCTGCGGACAAATTCAATAAATGTCCTGAATCGCCTGGTTTGATATAAATCTCAACACCGTTTCCTTTGAGCCCACCGCTGGCCATTCCTTCAATGTCAAACAAGTTAACCTCACCCATAAACTCGGCAACAAACCGACTCACCGGTCGAGCGTATATTTCATCCGCCACTGCGATCTGCTCAAAACGTCCGCTACGCATTATTGCAATTCGATCTGACATTATCATTGCCTCTTCCAAACTATGCGTAATATAGACAAAAGTCTTTCCGGTTCGTTGGTGCAAATCTTTGAGCTCTTTTTCCAAATCCTTCCTTAGACGAAAATCTAATGCCGATAAGGGCTCGTCAAAGAAAATAATTTCCGGATCAAATGCTAGCGCTCTCGCAAGCGCGACACGCTGGCGCTCACCCCCAGAACATTCCTGAATGCGTTTTTCGTAAAAGCTCTGGGGGAGATGCAACAGATCCAGCAGTTCATTTGCCCTAGCCCTTCTACGCTTTGGGTCCTGCTTACGAAGCTTCAATGGGAATTCGATATTTTCACCGACCGATCTATGCGGAAAAAGAGCCAGCGATTGAAAAACCATACAAGTCGGACGTCGATTTGCCGGTAGTTGTTCGATACGGGTGTTACGTAGCCAGATTTTTCCTTCAGTTAACTCCTCGATCCCCACAAGAATCCGAATCAACGTCGTTTTACCGCTACCCGAAGGGCCCACGATAGTCAGGAATTCCCCTTCCTGAATCTCAAGGTCGATTTCACTGAGAGCAAAAAAATCTGCGAAACGCTTGCTTACGTTTTCAAGACGTAGGATAGGCTCAGCACTCATGGATCACCACAAACAAGTTCTTAAAGACGACGACATCCTCGACCGAGGACAGATGGTGCCATCTGTCCTCGGTTTCGAGAGATATAAAGATCAATCAGCCGCGCTTGGCTGCGTTATAGACTTCATTCAGTTGGTCGTAGGACGCTACTACCTGATAATCCAATGACCGGGCCATTTCATCGCTCAGGCTGTCCCACTGAATGGCGTCCAATTCATCCTTATCAAACTTATTCAGGACATCGGAGCTGGCCATCTGAGCCACCGGATTGTAGGTACCTTCAGCAAAGGCTACAGCCTTGCAGATTTCAGGGCCCTGTACGAATTCAAGAAAGTCCTCAGCGAGACTTGAAGGATTTGGGTTATTCACAGCGGACGTCAATTCAATCCAGACCACCCCACCTTTTCCATCTACTGGACCTGAGTTGGGTGTAATGCCTCGAATATTTTTTGCGCCATCAAAGCGCGCCGGCGAAGCCGTGTAGGTGCCGCCGGTGAAATAGGCATCAATCTCACCGTTAATTAAGGCCGTATTCATCGCCACCAGATCATCGGTCAACATCTTGGCACCACCAAAGATAGCGTCGGCGGTCGTTCGGAACTTAGCGAGCCCTGCTTCATCCATCGGCTCGAAGGGATTCTGGTCACCCGTCAAACACATGTGCATGATATTCCAGTTGTCGTAAGTCAGAACACCATAGCGGCCGTTCATGGCTGGATCGAGAAACAGTTTCCACCCCTGATCTTCCGCTGTTGCGCGACTGATCTTGTCAGTATTGACAACGAAACTGAAGGGGCCATACCGCTGAGGCATCCCAATCAGCTCTCCATCACCGGCAAACGCCAGAGGATAAGGATCTGAGAAACCAGGCAACATATTCTCGAAGTAACCCATGAACCGATCTTTATTGAGCGGCTTAATAAGGTTTTCCGGGTACAACTGCGCGCGTGCCCATGGCTGATTAACGTTGATCAGATCCCACACATTGACCTCACCGGCCCGCAGTTTGTTAATCATATCCGGGTCAGATGTGCCGCTTTCAGCGCGCACTTTTGCACCGGAGTTAGCGCTACGAAACGGTCCCAACACTTCATCCGAGTTGTAACCCTCCCAGCACAGGATATTCATCTCGTTGCGAGCTGCCATCGCTGAACTTAAGGGGCCCATCGCCGCGAGGCCTGCGCCAGTGGCTAAACTTTTATTAAATTGCCGTCGGGTAATTTTCATGTTTTCCTCTCCTTGGTTTATCTTAGTGATCTAGGAATGCGACCGAGAACGTAC
>DTZW01000201.1 GCA_012961165.1 Gammaproteobacteria bacterium
ACGAGCGACATTCAGTCCCGGTACAGGTGCTCCGAAGTAACCTCAGGTTTATCGCTCAGGGTACCGGTATCGGCCAGCAGCTGGAGTTGCAGCATGTTAACTCCACCGCTGATATAAAAGTGGGCGACCAGTTGCTGTCTTCGGGTCTTGGCAACCGGTTTCCAGTGGGATATCCGGTTGGTGTTGTAAATAGAGTAGCTTTCAAGCCAGGAAAGCCATTTGCAGAGGTCCTGGTAAAGCCGAACGCGCAACTGGACAGGTTCAGGCACGTATTGCTCGTATTCACAGAGCCCAGGGTTTCGGAAGAGACGAACACTAGCTCGGGAAAGGGTGATGATCGCGGTGGCTGACAATAAGACCGGGGGGCTGGTCACCATCTGGATCACCATTATTGCGGGCATGGTACTCGCAGTAGTACCTATGCCTCAATTTGCCCCGGTAGAGTTGGGGTTTCTTCGACCTGATTGGGTCGCCATGGTCCTGGTTTACTGGATCATTGCATTGCCACATCGGGTTGGTATTCCCACGGCATGGCTGGCTGGTATTGCGGTGGATGTATTGCTGGGCAGCCTGATAGGCCAACACGCATTGTCTTACGTTCTAATCGCCTATGTTGCGGCGAGTTTGTACCAGCGGCTTCGGATGTTTTCGGTGTGGCAACAGGCCACTGTTCTTTTCGCGCTTCTTGGGCTCAATCAATTGATTGGGTTTTGGATCGAGAGTATTGCTGGCCTTGCTGACTGGAGCTTTTGGTATCTGCTGCCGGCCTTATCTGGTGCGTTTTTATGGCCCTGGGTGTTTTTGATGCTTAGATCCCTGCGCCGAGGGATTGGGGTGACATGACAACTAATCTGATTCTCGCGAGTGGCTCACCAAGGCGAAAGCTTTTGCTCGAGCAGTTGGCAATTATTTTTGAGATACAACCACCGGATGTAGATGAATCTGAAGTAACGGGGGAAGCACCGGAGATTTATGTCACCCGGCTAGCTAAAAAAAAAGCACAGAGCGTCGCGGAAAAAGACGATAGTGGAGCGGTGATTCTTGCGGCGGATACTACTGTCGTATTGCACGGGAACATACTGGGGAAACCGGAATCCAAAGAACATGGCTTGCAAATGTTAAATGAACTTTCGGGAACGAGGCATGACGTTTTAACGGGTGTTTCAATTTGCAGTGGATCCAGAACTGAGACGTTCTGTGTAAGTACAGAAGTCACCTTCCGACACCTGGAGGAAAAGGAAATCGCCTGGTACTGGGAAACCGGCGAGCCACATGATAAAGCCGGGTCGTATGGTTTGCAGGGGGCGGGCGCAGCATTTGTGGAGACTCTTACAGGAAGTTATTCAAACGTGATTGGTTTACCGCTTAGCGAAACCGTGTTGATGCTAAGAGACTTTTCGATTGAATGTCTCGGACAGAAAGAACTTTCATTAGGTTAAGGCAGGCGAGATGGCTGAAGAAATATTCATCAATGTATCTGCAAACGAGACTCGAGTAGGCGTCGTTGAACAGGGCTTACTTCAGGAAATTTTTATTGAGAGAACTGAAACAAAAAGTAGTATTGGCAACATCTATAAAGGGAAGGTGGTTCGTATCCTTCCCGGAATGCAAAGTGCGTTCGTTGATATTGGGCAAGAGAAGGCAGCATTTATGCACGTGACTGACCTTATCGATGGGCATGAGGTCTTTGATAAGGAACATGGTGCAGAGCATCCAGCGATTACCAGCCTGTTGTATGACGGTCAGGAGCTATTGGTGCAGGTAACCAAAGAACCAATCGGCACGAAGGGAGCGCGGATTACCAGCAATCTTTCTATGGCATCGCGATATCTCGTCTATCTGCCTGGTAGTTCCCATATAGGCATTTCCCAGAGAATCGAGGATCAAGATGAACGTAAAAGACTCAAGGGTATTCTCGAGGACCTGAGTGACATTGAAGAGGGCTTTATTGTCAGGACTGCTGCAGAAAATGCCAACGGTGAAGACATCATCAAGGATGCCGGGTACCTCCGAAGCCGTTGGGAAGGTATCCGCAGTGAGGGATTAGTGGCCAAAAGCCCCGAAGTTGTATACGAAGACCTTCCTCTGCCACTGCGAGTGATGCGAGACATCATTAATACAAACACCACCGGTATTCTGGTTGATCATTCGGAAACTCACACCGTCCTTGGCAGATTCTTGTCTGACTATATTCCTGAAAAAGAAAGTTGTCTCAAGGAGATACCATCAGGCCAGGTGCTGTTTGATATGCACCAACTGGATGACCAGATTGAAGCTGCCCTCGATCGGAAAGTACCCCTCAAGTCTGGGGGTTACCTGGTGATTGACCAGACCGAAGCAATGACGACTGTTGATGTGAACACCGGCGCATACGTGGGCAAGAAAGACCTGGAGGATACAATTTATCGAACGAATCTCGAGGCTGCCGCGGCGATACCGAGACAATTGAGGCTGCGAAATATTGGCGGCATCGTCATTATCGATTTCATCGATATGATCAATGAGGAACACAAGCGCCAGGTGCTTCGGATGCTGGAGAAAGGACAACAATCGGATCGTGTGAAATGCAACGTCACCCAGATATCGGAGCTGGGGCTGGTAGAAATGACGCGCAAACGGACCTATGGAAGTTTGCTCAAAATGATTTGTGAACCCTGTGAAGTTTGTGACGGTCGTGGTTTTATCAAGTCCGCAGAGTCCGTTTGCCTGGAGATATTCGTAAACCTGCAGCGTAAGGCAAAAGAGGTAGCAGGCAGAGAATGTCTCATTATGGCTTCACAGACAGTTGTCGATAGACTGATTGATGAGCAGGCTAACAATGTCCGCGAACTGGCAGAGTTACTCGATGTTGATATCTCGTGCCAGGTTGAACCAGGGTACACGCAGGAGCAATACGACATCGTCATCTCTATTATTGAGAGAGCTCAGGCTAAGTAGATGTTCCTTCGAATCACGAAAGGGTTCTTCAGAAGCGGCTGGTGGCTAGTGCTTGGAATGCTAGTCATCGCTGCTGTTTACCTTTCCCTTGGCCGGCTGGCCACACTCTCAGTTGAAGCTAATCAGCATCAGATTGAACGTTACCTGCGAAACAGTGGTCTGGACTTCGTTGAGCTCGGCGCTATCGCAGGAGATTGGCGGGTTCATGACCCACGCTTCATCGTCAGAGACATTTCCGTGAAGCCGCTTGGCGAACCTGCCCTTGATATAGATTTGCTTGTCCTCAGGGTCGATTCTGTCCGTAGTTTGATGGGTGGTGTCCCCATCGTGACGGAAATGGAGATATCTGGTATCAGGTTCGCCGTTGAGCGCGATGAAGAGGGATTCCGGATAAAGGGTTTCAAGCGAGGTGCTGGGAACTTAAATGTAGACTATGTGCTTGACTCCCTGCCACACCTTGAATTGTTGAAGGTGGATGGGATAAACGTTGCTCTCATCGGCCCCAATATAGAGATGCATCTTGTATCGCATTGGGATCAGCCCTGGGTTGTTAGCGCAGAAGATGAGGTGAAACAGGTTTCTTTTCCGCTTTTTCTGGAAAGAAAACAACCTAACGGCATGACGCTGCGTCATCGGTTGAGTCTCTCTGGCTATTACCAGGGAGACTTAAGGAAATCTGATTTCGTCTCCAGGCTTTACCTTGAAGCACCGCGAATTGATCTTGAAGGTTTCACCCCTGCTTTTGAGCTCGCGGGACGACGATTGTCTGCAGCCAGACTCGCCACCAGAATTTGGCTGACTCTCGAACCCGGCTCCCTGGATGTGACAGGTGAGATCGAGTTAACGGACGTGTCGCTGGAGGGAGAAAGTCACAACCTGCTGGATGAGGTCACATCCAGATTCCGTTTTCATGGGGAGTCGATTGGTCGCGGTACGTTGTCGATTCCAAACGTTCGGCTAAAACAAGGTGAGTTCGAATTCGAGCTCGATAATATTGCTCTCGCGATAGACACAGGGCCCTTAGGGTCATCCCTGGCAGGTCAACTTGATCATATGGAAGTCTCAGAACTTACCCGGCTTATTGAGTTTGCGGGTCAAAAGGAATTGTTGCCCGAGAGATTGTCAAATGCGCTGTTGTCTGTGTCCCCTGGTGGTGAATTAAAGGATCTGCTTTTCACTACCG
>DTZW01000202.1 GCA_012961165.1 Gammaproteobacteria bacterium
ACTTTGCTGAATCGATAACCGGAAATGAATGGGTCACCCTTAGAAACACCTACCTCTGGGCTCAGTTCATCTTCCTCAAACTGGTTAACTAATTGTTTTGCCCTTTCTAATGATTTCCCTTGATGTCGATCTTGGCTAACAAATGCGTGACTAAAACTCAGTCGTTCTGGTTGAGTAAAGGTTTCGATTTGCTCCAGATAAAGCTCTCTTAGAACTTTATCGGTTAAGGGTTGGTTTTCACCGGAGGCACGAAGGTAGCTTTCCATCATCTGAACCAAACGGCGGCGAACCACTAGATCGTTGACGTGTAGATTCATGGCGTAGGCTTGTTCCAACAATTCGACATCGCTCGCCGCAGAATCATCCTGCATAAAGCGCATATCTCTGATTAGACGCTGTTGAACAATTGAATCCTGGTAATGGAAACCCAATCGCAATGCTTCACTCAGGAGGATCGACTGGTCAATCGCTTGCTGGATCATTCTCGCCAAATCTGCCGCTGAAGCTTCTCGCCCTCTGGCCTGCTGCCATTGGCTAGCCAGTGCTGCAATCTGATCGGCGTTTGGGTACGCCACTTCAAGCACGGGTTCAGGGGCGAAGTAGCCACGCTCCACCACAAAAATTAGCAAACCGATTAACCAGAAATGTAACAGAGGGCGACGAAGAAGAGAATTCATCCCGCCCATTATTCGATTTGTTGGTTTGTTTTCAAGAAAAGCCATTCAGTTCTTCGAGACATACTCTTACCACTTATTCGCCTTCACGCTTAGGTCGGAACCAAATGGGAGAAGACCAGGCACGTTCCTGAATGGTGGCATGCAAATCCGACCTTGGTGCGACGCCTGCTCGAACGGCATCCCAGGTCGACCATCGACAGGTAGGGTTTTCCATAACTCGCGCGTAGTAAAACGCTTGATGCTCCGAATTGAAATCTGGGTCTGTCCAAGCAGTTTTTAACTCCGGCGCCCCGAGATCTTCAGAAATCGAACAATCACTTATGTTTACCTTTGCGCCATTGTCAGGGCAACGATGAGTTGTTGAATCAACTTTCCCGCCGTCGGCGCAGGCGACATCAAAAACCTGTTCATGATGTTTGCCATCGACAATCCACCCTTTGATGATTTGCAGTCGTTGTAGAGGTGCCGAACGGGCATCCTGGGTAGCCCAAAGCAAAAAGCTGGGCGCTTCACTTTTCCCTTCAATTTGGGGGGATGCCAGAATGTCCGAACCCATCGCTACACCTGTGGCATAGGCTTTTTCGATCACATCTTCATCATTCAACATTTCATTGTCAAAACCATAACCGGCAAACAACCGAATCTTCATCCGAGGGCCGGATGTGGCAAAAGTTTCCTTGCGGCGAAACGCATCATAAATCGCGTCTCGGGTATTTGCTTCAGCCCAGACTCCGGCGATTCCGGAGGCACCAAAAGTTTCGAGTGCACCAGAAATGTACTCTTTGCCATCAACTTCCTTAATCCTATTTTGCCCGGTATTGTTGTTGCGCCTTGTTGCAAGTTCTTCTTCTGAAGCTGGTATCGAACCACGAAGCATCGCATTGGAATCCATCAAACCCACCTTTGAAAAATAGTTAGACTCATCATCACTGGTGGCCGCTACGTGTGTGTCAGATGATCCAATAAATCCAAATTTGTAGGGGTTGGTTTTATTCTGGTCCTGAAAATTTAAGCCGTTCAGTAGCGCTTCCCTGGCGTAAGAGCCTTTTGGTTCACTATTCAATGTTGTGGCTACTCTGTATGGCGCAATCTCAAAATCTGCCCACTCATCGGAATCAGACAAGGATGGATGAGTTTCGGACGTACCCTTAATTTGCGTGATTTCGATCAACGGTTCATTTCTTATACGCTTCGCCGTGTAGTTCTCATCCATGGGGTCATCAGCCCAATCTTCCAACTTAAACATCTGTCCATTGGAGCCGTTGGAATTGTGCGGTATGGCGAGACTTTCAATGCCCTCGGATCTAAGTTCATCCATCCAGTTCCAAAGTCCTTCTGGGTCTTGACTATGGAAACGCGAAAAAGGCATCGCAGGAAGTTTGTCAGCACCTTTGAAAATCACGTTACGATGAAGGTTACCCATATCAGCAGTAGAAGAGGTGTATTCGTAGGCGACAAAGGTTGTGAATGTACCTGGATCATTGAACAATTCAGCGGCGTTAATCGTATCCGCCCAGGCATCTATTACAATCTCATTCAGCTTATCTATATCTACCGTGCCGTCCACGATACCGGTCAGAATACCCGGCAAGAAACCCCGAAAGAGAGAGAATCGCTGTTGAACAGTATCCGTATTCAGTTTCTCTGGTGCATTAAAATTGTGCAAACCTTGGTTGAAGTCATATTTCGAGAATTCAGTGGACGTGTCTGCCGCCGCGGGAAGTGCCCCGAGGAACATCGCATGATCCGTCACCGCGTAAAAATCCAAAGGCTCCCTTAGCTTTAAATCGAAACCCGCGGGATGTTTAATCGTTTCGCCTTTAGCATAACGATAAGCATCATATGGACTAGCCATTGTGCCAAACGCAAAGGCATCGAAGGAGTAAGTTGTGTGGACGTGCAGATCACCAAAGTAGGCGCTGCGCTTGGCATTACGTTCCGGATGCGCTGTGAGGATATCGGCAGGCATTTCCAACAGCTCGCCGCCGAATTTCCAGAGGACATAAGTTTGAGTCGCTTTGGTTCGCACAGTGTCTAACGCATCGGAGCAACTCTGCAGCGTGACTAACCCGCCGATCAGCGCAATGGCAACTACGATTCTCTTAACTTTATTTTTTGTTTTCACAATTCTCACCAATTTTCTTGTTAGTTCTGGGGTCAGAGTAAAGGGACAGAGTAAAACTCACCGATTCATCCGCTTTCTCAGCCCATTTACTCTGTCCCTTTACTCCGACCCCGTACCAACTACTTTGCTTTCACCCAGATAGGTGAACCCCAGGCCATTTCAGTGACCGTGGCTGGGGAATCGTCGAGCGGCTCGCGCCCCAGTCGTAAACTGTCATAGGTTGTCCAACGGCACGTTGGGTTTTGCACCACGCGCACGTAATAGAAAGCATCTTCGTTTGATCCATAATCCGGGTCAGTCCAAAGTGTTTTAAGCTCTGATGCACCCACGGTATTGTCCCAACTGCAGTCATTCATATTCACTGTGGCGCCATTGGCTTCGCACTTGCCTGTAGCTGGGTCGAATTCCGATCCACCGCAAGCGACATCGTAAACCACCTCTTGCCGTTCACCCTCTTCTATCCAACCCTTAACGACTTGAAGCTTCGCCAGGGGTGCATTATCTGGGTCTTTTACGGCCCACACAAACAGTGAAACACCTTCGGCTTTTGACTCACTCGCATACAGCCTTCCACCCATAGGAACACCCTGCTTATATGCGGCAGTAAGATCACCGGTTTCGGCCATATCGACTGGCATATCAAACCCCGCGAAGGTGCGCAGTTTTATGCGCGTGCCACTGGTTGCATAGACCTCTTTGCGTTTCATGGCATCAAACAACGCTTCGCGCGTATTTTGCGGGGCCCACACTGCAGCAAGGCCGCCAGGATTGTTGTTGCGAATACCCGTTACGTTATCTGCAGACATTCGACGTTCCGCTGGCGATGAACTGAACGTCGTGGCGCCACGAAAATCCCATTCCTCCGCATCGCCCGGGTTGGAGTTATGCGTGTCTGTCGAACCAATCATGCCAAACTCAAGCGGGTTAACGCCGATTTGATCTTCCAAAGCCAGGCCTATTTGCAAGCCATCTCGCGCCATAGAGGTAGGGTAGATGCAGGAAGTTTCCTGCCCCGGGTCGCAGGGAGGAAAGAACTGCTCATATCCACACTCCTCATCGCCGGCACCAAACGCCACAGAGCACTCTGAATTACCCTTTATTTGAAACATTTCAACGATGGGTTCGTTTCGTTCTCGGAGCTTCCAGTCGTCCTCTGTGTATGCGACGCCATCGATGGTTTCTCCAGAAAACGCCAAGCCCCAGGTCTTGTTCATATTGTGCGGAATGGTCAAAAACTTACAGTCATTCGTACAGGTAGCTTCAAGATCCTTCCAGAGTTCAATTTCAGACACGGCATCAAAACCTGACACCGCAT
>DTZW01000203.1 GCA_012961165.1 Gammaproteobacteria bacterium
CGGCATCTTTGCCGCAGCAACGGTTTCGAATGTCCTCATGGGGCTTATCGCCTACACATGGAACCGTAAAACCTACCAAGGCATATAGAGGACTCCCACACCGCCATCAGATCATCTCGATGGTTGATACCCCCAATTACTGGAACACTTGGCATGTCAGTTTTAAACGGGTTCCGATATGCAAGAGTCCCTGTTCAGGGAAGAAGCACTCTCCAGCTACCGCTCGCCTCAATTCGGGGACATCCAAGAGGATTCCGGGCGGACGTTCCTGGCGATCGCCATCGGCCTCGTTTTGGTGCTGCTGCTTGTTGCCTGGTTAATTGGCACATCGACCTATTCACGAAAACATTTCGTTACCGGGCAGATCGATGAATCCAATGCAAATGCCATTGTTTCCCCGGACTGGGGCTACGTTGAGCTGCTGAACGTAACAGAAGGGCAACATGTTAAAGCCGGGGCCCACATTGTAACCGCTGCAAAAACCACCGATGGCAGATCGAGCGCAATGGCAGCAGAAACCAGGCAACAAATGGTGCGCTGGGAGTCAATGAACCAGGCTATTAATGAAGCTTTTGCCAGTGAAGACCGCGCGTTCCTTGTAACAGATCGCCAACTATCGGTGCTTGAAACACTGGCAAGGGAAGGCATCGCGCTACAGGTATCCAAGGTCGAACAACTGGCACATCACCATTCGAACACCACCAGCATCTATGAAGCGGGGTACCTGTCAAATCTTGATTGGATCAGCTTCAAGACCAGCCTCATTTCTGAACAACAGCAACTCAACGTGCTTCGAAAAAACCTCATAGAGCAACAGGTTACCCGAAGCGGGCTCCGTGCAGATCGGAGCGCCCTGAAGACAAAACGAGATACACAACGCACCGAACTGGAATCAAAACTCTCCACACTTCGAGAGAGGTTGATTGAACTCGAACAGAACCCTTACCGAAAGCTGGTCGCCACTCGCACCGGGACAGTCACCCGGGTCGAGATAAGCAAAGGCGCAAGTATCCGCCCCGGGCAGCCGCTTGTTTATATAGACTCGCCCGAAACTGCAGTAACCGGCACTTTGAACATCCCACCGGATGCAGCGGGTCATCTGGCAAGCGGTCAGCAACTGGCACTTGAGCTGGATGCCTTCCCCGCACAGACTTACGGGCGAATAGAAGCCGTGGTGACCCAACTATCACCACATACTGTTTCGACGCCAGACCAAAACGGCTATTTCCGGGCACGCCTAAGTATTCAATCTAATGATCGTATTGAATCGATCCTCCCAGGAATGACCTTTCGCACTTATATCCCGGTTGAACAACGAACGCTTTTTTCGTGGTTCCTTAAACCCCTCAGGAAACTGGGCGAGTCACTTGGATGAGTTTTATTAGCCGTAGCGTACCGCTTATCTTTCAGGGGGAGGCCAACGAGTGTGGGCTCGCCTGCGTGTGCATGATCCTGAATTATTTTGGCAATCAGGCTGAATTGGCATCGCTTAGGGGTGCACTGGGAGACGGCCGACCACTTAGCCTTGAGGCGATATCAAACATAGCCGAATCTCATCATCTGGCTGTAAGAGCCCTTCGCTGTGAACTGGAAGACCTCACGAAGCTGCAACTGCCTGTCATCGCTCATGTGGATTTTGACCACTTCGTCGTGATCGATCGCTGCTCACGTGGCAGCCTCAGCCTGCTAGACCCGGCTACTGGCAAGCTTACTACGAGCATGAAAGCGTTCAGCAATCGGTTTACCGGCATCATTATCGAGGCACGACCGACCCCGGATTTCAAAAAAGATCGCGAAATAAAAACAAACAGGACCATCGAATTTCTGGCGAAATTGCCAATTGCGCATCTCGCGGGATCGCTAGCAGGACTCTTGTTACTTAGTGTAGTCACTCAGGCATTCGCGCTTATCACCCCGTTTTATCTCCAGGTGACCGTCGATGAAGTGTTGCTGTCTAACAATACTGACCTGGCGCTGGTAGTTACCTTAAGTTTTGTAGCCGTTTACATCATCTCGGCAATAACTCAATTGCTTCGAGGATTGCTGACGATAAAAATAGGCGCAAAGTTAACCTACTTGTTATCTGCAGGATTACTACGGCACACAACCAACCTGCCGGTTCAGTTTTTCGAACGCAGAAACATCGGCGACATCGTGTCGCGCTTTAGCTCCATGCGGCCACTCCAGGATTTTATTTCAGAAAGTATTGTGGGTATCTGCCTTGATCTTCTCATGGTTATCACGACCTTCATCATGATCAGCCTGTATTCATTACAGGCTGGCCTTTATGTGTTCTCCTTGTGTCTCGTCTACTTGTTGGTGCAGTACCTGCTGACGCTACCCTACCGGGCTCACCTGCACGAGCAGCTGATCGCAGAGGCACAGGTACAGTCACACTTCATAGAAACTATCCAGACGATAGATTCCATCAAACGCTTCGAAGGTACTGCTCGCCGTCGCTCCGCCTGGTTGAACCACCTGGTCAGATCGCTCAACGCACATGTTCGATCACGTTACTGGGAACTGGCAGCCAAGATAGCCAGCTACCTCTTTCTGGGCCTGGTTTTATTGGGAGTCGTTTATATTTCAGTAGAAAAGATTGAACTCGGATTGCTGACCATTGGTATGTTGTACACGCTGGTGACCTACAGCAACCATTTCACTAATGCACTGGTATCCCTGACACATGAATGGCAGGCATACCTGATGTTGTCCCTGCATGTAGGGCGAGTATCCGACATTACTGACCACCACCCTGATGCTCGCGCGCCCCTTTCCCTTCACGAACCGGTAAACAGGATCCAGGTGAAGGATCTAGACTTTGGACACACAGGCAGTGAATTGTTAATCAACGATTTGAACCTGCATGTTCAGGGTAGCCAGAAGGTGGCTATTGTGGGTGCATCCGGTTCAGGTAAGAGCACATTATTTTCCCTGCTCAGGGGAGATGTCAGCGCTGCTAAGGGCCAGATTTTGATTAATAATCGGCCCCTTTCAAGTAATCTCAACCCTGTAGCGCTTTATGCTTCACTACAGCCGAACGACGTTCTGCTCACCGGTACTGTCACAGACAACATCGCATTTCTGGACCCCACCCCTGATACGAATCGAATCCTGGCGGCCGCTAGAGCGGCATTGGTTCATGACGATATCCTCAGACTGCCAATGTCCTATAGCGAAAAACTCTCAGAGCAGGGCTGTTTGTTGTCCGCAGGTCAAAGACAGCGAATACTGATCGCACGTACCCTTTATCGCAGGGCTGAAATCCTGTTACTGGATGAAGCAACCAGTCACCTTGACCCGGCGAGTGAACTGGAAATCATGAAGAACATCCTGTCCTTACCTGTGCCCTGCTTCTTCATCACTCATCGTCCAGATATCGCAGCACTGGCGGACCATATCGTTGAGCTGAAGCCATTAGAGCCAGCCCAGGATGATCTGGCGTTGGCAGCACGCTAAGATCATGTTGCGTAGTACAATCCGTACCTGAAGGTTCCTTATACCTTCTACCTTATAGATGGAGACTGTCGTGTCGGTCAGATTTGTATTCTCAAGCTTGTTCCTGCTTCTTGTATCTTTTAATGCACAAGCCTGGGGATGGGATGGTCACCGGCTTGTCTGCGCCATGGCGCAAGCGAAGCTCACACCTGAGGCAAGGATCATGGTCGATACGCTTCTGGTCGAAGGCGAGGCGCTGAAGGGTGGCCAGGTTTCATTCGCCGAGTCCTGCCTTTGGCCGGACGACGTGAAGTACAGCAATCACAAAGGTACCTATGAGCAGCATTTCATCAACGTGCCCGACGAAGCGCTTACGGTGGACCTTCTTCGCGACTGCGCTGCACTTAACTGTATCGCGACGGGTATTCAAAAAGCACTGACCTACCTTTCTCGACCAGCGGGTTCCGGCAGGGAAAAAGCGAGACGCGCAGCTGCGCTCCGGTTTCTGGGTCACTTCATCGGCGATCTACATCAACCTTTGCATATCGGTAATGCCAGTGACTGGGGCGGTAACAAGATCACCGTTCTATGGCAGGGCAAGGAAACAAACCTGCACGCGCTGTGGGATTACGGCATGCTTGAATCCATGGGCATAAAATACCCGGACAGTCTCGATTTTCTGTTGTCCGTCGAGAAAACCAGTGAACACAAGCACATTATTGACTGGTTTAACGAATCCCTCTCACTGGGACGCACAAATGCCTATTCCAACGCCCAGGGAAACATCATCGCCTCCGGTGACAGCCTTGGGTCCGATTATCTGGAACGCAACAAACCCGTCCTGATCGCACGGCTGGTATTGGCCAGCGAACGACTGGCAACGATATTGAACGAGATCGCCGCCGGTGAGCAGCCGCGGGTATTTTTACTGATCAGTCCTTGATGAATCGGTTTCCGCATCCCGGTTACGGGTTAACGGGAAGACAAGCGCCAACCACAAAACTGCCATGGCGAATCCAATGGCAAGGTAATAGTTGTTCATTAGCACACCGGCCCTCTGTAACAGGGCAATCACCACACTTGAAACACCTTTACCGCTTCGATATCCAAATACGTCGATAACCTCTTTTGCCCGATACCGTTCATCGAACCCAAGCGGTACGTAGAGCAATTCTTTAGCGCCTCTGAAAATAGAATAGTCGAATGCCTTAAAAAGAAAGAACGCCAGTCCCACCGTAAATACGCTGGGTTCTATGATGGCCGCACTGATAGCAATCAGGTGTATCAGCGGTAGCATCAGGTGGACCCATCGAACAGCGACGAAAGACAAGAGTAATGGCGTGATCAGAAACTGGAATGCCAGCACGGATGTGTTGAGGGTTCCCCAGAACCAACCCTGGAACGCAGTTTCTTTATCGGGGTTACCTGCGAACTCAATCGATAGCAGCGATTGGAACTTGAAATCCAGCACCGCGGCGATGATCTGAGAGGACAGCACGATCGCAATAAGACTAACTAAGACCGGGTTTTCCCTGAACAATGACAATGCCAGGTGCCCATGGGATTCCGCTTTGGGTGGTATCTCGGGTTCCTTGAAAAAACGGTAAGCAAGGTTAGACACCAACGCCGCTGGTATGAGCGCAATCGCCGCCATTAGCACCATCGATTCGGTTCCCAGGGACTCGGCTGACATAGCGACCAGCATCCCACCCACCGCCCCCCCTATTCCGGCAATGCCTGTAATCGGGCCATTAATCTTTTTCGCGGTAGAAGAACTTATAGATGAATCAATGTAACTCCAGTACTGCTCGATCAGGAGCACAATGTAGAGTTCCTTAAACAGGAACAACACGGGTGTGATCGTCTTACTGCCGGTTAACAGCACCAGATAGCAGCACAGGATCACGATGGCAGAACCCAGAGACGTGACCAGCAGGGTTCTTCTCGGGCCAAGCTGGCTGAGGATCCAGCCATAGAGCGCCACACCGCAAAACACCACGACCGGCATTGCAGCCATCACTAATGGCAAATTCTCGGCGCCATAGGCTGATTTGAACAATACAGTGGAGGCTGATCGAATAAATTCATAGCCAGCCAGCGTAAAGAGAGCTGCCGTTGCCATCATCGCGGCAACGCGATATTCAGTCCCAAATCTCATACTGGATTTATTCTCACCTTTCCCTACGCGCGAAACTTGACATAGTCATCTTAAATCCGCAAATTGCCCTGTTTTTCGCGGTAGTAAATAAGGCATCAGGAAGACCACCATGAGCATAAACAGACCTCTCCCAAAACCAGAGGAAAAACCTGCAAATCCAAAGTTTTCATCCGGTCCAACCAGCAAAAGACCTGGATGGTCACTGGCTGAACTCAATACAGAATCACTGGGCCGGTCCCATCGCGCCAAACAGCCGAAAGCCCGGCTGAAAAAAGTCATCGACGACAGCAAACGCATCCTGGGCATCCCAGAAGATTACCTGCTTGCCATCGTGCCGGCGTCAGACACTGGTGCATTTGAGATGGCCATGTGGACCATGCTCGGCGCAAGAGGTGTTGACGTCCTGAGCTGGGAAAGTTTCGGCGAAGGCTGGGCAACAGATATCAAATCACAGCTGAAGCTGCATGACATTCGCCTGATTAGCGCCCCCTATGGCGACCTCCCCGATCTCAACAGCACCGACGCAGCCAGTCGGGATGTCATATTTACCTGGAACGGCACCACCTCTGGTGTTTGCGTGTCCAATGCTGACTGGATCTCGGCAGACCGTGAAGGCCTGGCTTTTTGTGATGCAACATCAGCGGTTTTTGCCATGGAGGTTGACTGGCCAAAACTCGACGTGGTCACCTGGAGCTGGCAAAAAGTACTGGGTGGTGAAGCTGGCCATGGCATGCTGGCATTATCACCAGGAGCCGTCGAACGACTCGAGACCTACACCCCTGCCTGGCCCCTGCCTAAAATATTTCGCCTGGCCAAGAAAGGTACAGTGGGGCTCGACCTGTTTGCAGGCGCGACGATCAACACACCCTCTATGCTGGCGGTCGAAGACCAGTTGGACGCGCTTGCCTGGGCGGAATCCATTGGTGGCCTGGCTGGCCTGATTGACCGGTCCCAGGCAAACCTGGCCGCAATCAAGACCTGGGTAGACGAGCGCGACTGGATAGAGTTCCTGGCAACTGATCCGGCCACGATTTCCTCGACCTCCATTTGCCTTTGTATCGTCGATGAGTGGTTTTCTGCACAGGAAGAAGATGCCCAAAGAAGTTTGATCAAGTCACTGGTGAATAAACTTGAATCAGAAGGTGTCGCACTGGATATAGGCGGCTACCGTGATGCTCCTCCGGGCCTTCGTATCTGGGGCGGCGCCACGATTGAAGTTTCTGATATCGAGGCGTTATTACCGTGGCTTGACTGGGCTTACGCCGAAATCAGGGGATAATACTGCAAAATCAGTTGGAGCGCGCCATGACTACCATCACAGAAATCACCACGGAACTGCAATTCCCCGAAGGCCCCATCGCGATGCCTGACGGTTCAATTATCGTGGTGGAAATTGCACGGGGTACCTTGAGCCGCGTCGACCCGAATGGCTCCATAGAGGTGATTGCAGACCTTGGCGGTGGACCCAATGGCGCTGCCATTGGCCCCGACGGTGCCTGTTACACCTGCAACAATGGCGGCTTTATCTGGCACAAAAGCGGCTCCGGCCTCTTGTTTCCTGGTCACCAGCCTGAGAACTACTCCGGCGGGCGAATCGAGCGAGTAGATCTCGCTACAGGTGAAGTCTCAGTGATTTATGCTGAATGTGAAGGTCATGAACTGCGCGGGCCCAACGATATCGTCTTCGATGCTCAAGGTGGTTTCTGGTTTACTGACCATGGCAAAACCCGGGACCGTGATCGTGACCGAACTGGCGTTTACTATGGCACAGTCGATGGGAAACACGTCGTTGAAGCTATTTTCCCAATGGAGGCACCCAATGGTATTGGCCTTTCACCGGATGAAAAAACACTTTATATCGCCGAGACCCCGACCGGGCGGCTGTGGGCCTATCCGCTCTCGGGGCCAGGACAGATAGATCAAAATGAGCGTCCAACAATGATGGCGCAACTACCCGACTACCATATGTTCGATTCACTGGCCGTGGACGCAGTGGGCAATATTTGTGTTGCAACCCTCATCACCGGCGGTATCACGATCCATTCTCCCGATGGTGCTGATGCACGCCTGGTGCCCATGCCTGATGTCCTGACGACCAACATCTGTTTCGGCGGAGAGGACCTCAATACCGCATTCATCACCTTGTCCACGACCGGCAAACTGGTTTCCTGTGATTGGGAAACTCCCGGGCTGGCACTTAACTTCCTGAACAAGTGAGTGTCTTTTTCAGGTTCCTGACCGCGGCTTCGCTACTTGCCTGCAGTCTTTTGGCAGCGCCAGGGCAAGCCGAGACCATTCGATCTGACCAGCTTCTTGATGAGGTACATTTCCTGATTCCAGCCGGTCCTGGTGGAGGCTGGGATGGTACCGCAAGAGGTATTGGCGAAGCGCTTCGAAAATCCGGTCTGGTAGAAAGGGTCAGCTATGAAAATCTGTCCGGTGGTGGTGGCGGGAGAGCCATTGCGCGACTGATCGAAACTGCAGATCGACAGCAAAACACCCTGCTCATCAGCTCGACGCCCATTGTTGTACGCTCACTGCAGGGAATATTTCCCCAATCATTCAGGGACCTGCGTGTTATCGGCTCAGTGATCGCTGACTATACCGCGGTACTAGTGCGAGCTGACTCCCCTCATATGGACTTCAATTCACTCGCGGCATCTTACAAGCAGGATCCTCGCAGTGTAAAGATTGCCGGTGGGTCTGTCAGGGGATCAACTGATCATTTCGTTGTCGCCAAAGCCATGCAATTGGCCGGCGGAAACCCCCGCTCGATTGTCTATGTCGCCTACGATGGTGGCGGCAAGGCCATGGCAGGTCTCCTGACCGGAGAATGCGATGCACTCTCCACGGGATTGTCCGAGGCGATCGAAATGCATCGCGCGGGAGAGGTTCGCATATTAGCTATCACCGCACCGCAGCGGCTTACAGAGCTCCCAGACGTTCGGACACTGACTGAGACAGGTTTACCACTCACCTTTGCTAACTGGCGCGGATTTTTCGCTGCCCCAGGGTTAACAGAACAACGTTATAAACAGATGATTAATACCGTTGAAGCAGTCGTCGAAACGCCCGAGTTCGAAGAAATTCGATCAAGAAATGGCTGGTCGCGGTTACAATTAAGCGATCAGGCTTTCTACGATTATCTTGAACGGCAGGAACAGGAAATCGGGGAACTTATGCGCCAGCTCGGTTATCTCCAGCAGGTAAAGTAATTTCTATGAAAAGCCTATAACCTACTATTTTTAAAAGGATATATACTATCCAATCTCGGCTTATAGGCGCAGCATTCCTTCTATTGTTCCTGGCATATGGTTTTGCCACACAGGATATCCTGCTGGACTTCTGGGCCGAAGAGGAATTGTTTAACGCCCGGTCTTTTCCTATCCTGATTGCCATTGGGGGCAGCATACTGGCGCTGCTTTTTATCATGTTCCCTCCCGCATTAGAAACACCGGGCCCTTTGGTGTTCAATATTGAACTGATCGGACTCGTTGCACTGATGTTGCTGTACGCCGGACTTCTTGAACAACTTGGCTTTGTCTTAGCCACAGGTCTGTTCCTGTGCGCCGGGTTCCTTGTTTTAGGTGAGCGGCGCCCTGCCCGGCTAGGACTGGTTACCGTCACCCTGACCGCCGGGTTCTATTTCCTGATGGCGGCGCTGGAAATACACCTGCCACAAGGCGCGTGGACAGGTTCATGGGAAGGCGGCGTTCTGGAGAGATTCGGATGATTGACGGCATCCTGCTGGGCCTCACCACCGTGCTGACGTTATATAACCTGACCCTGGTTCTCATCGGATGCGCAGTCGGGACAATTATTGGCATGCTGCCAGGTCTCGGTCCCATATCCGCCATCGCGCTGATGATACCCATTACCTACGGCTTTGAACCGAGTAGCGGCATGATCCTGCTGGCAGGCGTTTACTACGGCGCAATCTTTGGCGGCTCCACTTCTTCGATATTGATCAATGCACCCGGAGTAGCCGGTACTGTTGCTACGGCGTTCGATGGCTATCCGATGGCCGGCCAACTCGGACAACCCGGTCGGGCACTCGCTACCGCTGCGTATTCGTCCTTCGCGGGTGGAACGCTGGCCGCCCTGCTCCTTTTACTCACCGCCCCCTTCCTCGCAGATATATCGCTCAGCTTTCAGTCCGCAGACTATTTCCTGATGATGGTGCTGGGACTTTCGCTGGTATCAGCCTTTGCTTCTGAAGGAGAGCACCTGAAAGCCCTGATCATGACTTTTCTTGGTCTGGCTTTATCCACAGTCGGCACTGATCTTACCGCAGGCGTCCAGCGGTTCACCTTCGGGCGAATGGACCTGATAGACGGTATTAGCTTCCTGTTACTCGCGATGGGGACCTTTGCCCTGTCAGAAGCCCTGATGATGGTTCTGCGCAGGAACAAATCAGAAGAAGCGCCCACGATTCCCACATCCGGACTCCGTCTCAGCAAATCGGATGTCAACGCGATTGTACCTACAATTACAAGATCATCTGTCCTGGGGTTTTTCGTGGGTGTGTTACCGGGTGCTGGCGCGACGATTGCTTCGTTTCTTTCCTACGGTTTCGAGAAAAGCCTCGCTCGAGACCCTAGCCCTAAGTTTGGGCAGGGTAATATCAAGGGTTTAGCCGCACCGGAAGCCGCAAACAATGCCGCTTGCACAGGCTCTTTTGTACCGCTTCTGACCCTTGGGATACCTGGCTCCGGGACGACCGCCATACTCCTCGGTGCGTTAATTTCCTATGGCATCCAGCCAGGGCCAAGACTCATTGTAGATGAGCCCCAGGTCTTCTGGTCCGTCATCGTATCTATGTATATCGGCAACCTGTTTTTGCTCGCCCTTAATCTGCCACTCATACCCTACCTCGCCAGGCTGCTTTTAATGCCCAGAAGCATCCTTATTCCTCTCATTATGTTTTTCTCAATGATGGGTGTATATCTGGTCTCGTTTAATACCTTTGACCTCTACCTGATTGTTCTGGTCGCCGTATCTGCCCTGGTCCTGAGGGTTCTGGGATTTCCAATGGCCCCGTTATTACTCGGGTTTATTCTCGGCGGAATGCTTGAAGATAACCTTAGGCGGGCACTGACTATCAGCGATGGCAACTGGACTTTTCTGATCGACAGACCAATAACAATAGTACTACTGGGTATCATCACCTTGACATTGCTCAGCCCGGTGATTCGAAAGCTTGTATCAGTCGCTACATCCCGATAAATTAGCGTCTCAACCCTACCCCGATACTAAAGGAGTGCACGCGATGAAAACCGACAACAGCAAGTCATGCCCCACTCCTTTATCCGTGTAATCTGGAAACAGACCTTGCAAACAACAAAGGTGTGCGGCCTCTGAATGCCATTGAGGAATGCACTTGAACTTGACAGAACTTGGCTGGAGCAATTTCTTCCAGCAACAACTGAACCCTGATGATCTGGAGTTCCTTCCCGCCCGTGTCTTCAGGCAGGATACAAACCAGTACCACCTGTTATCAGAACAAGGA
Organism: Gammaproteobacteria bacterium; assembly: GCA_012961165.1. Taxonomy (GTDB): domain Bacteria; phylum Pseudomonadota; class Gammaproteobacteria; order Pseudomonadales; family Azotimanducaceae; genus UBA9659. The sequence continues at coordinate 11,106 of DTZW01000203.1, forward strand.
AAGCTCATTGGGGTACTACCGGGGAAATTTCGGCAGGAAGCCCTGTCGAAGGCGGACCTGCCTACAGTCGGAGATTGGCTTGTTGTTTCACCCATTGACGGTGACGAACCCGACAGGGTCCAGATAGAAAAACTCCTGGACCGAAAGACTAAATTCTCGCGCAAAGAAGCGGGGGAAGTTCACGATGAGCAAGTCGTTGCCTCCAACATAGATACGGTTTTTATCGTTAGTGCGTTGGACAGGGATTTCAACCTCCACCGAATAGAACGGTATCTTCTTCTCAGCTGGACTAGTGGCGCCCTGCCAGTGCTAGTACTGAACAAGTCCGATGTTTGCAAAAACATCGACAAAAAAGTCAGAGATCTGGAAGTTATTGCGATGGGTTCACCCATCCATGTTATGAGCGCCAAGGACCATAGCGGTCTTGACCCGCTTCGACAGTACGTTACACCAGGTTCAACCTGTGCTTTTTTAGGTTCGTCCGGTGTTGGGAAATCGACCATTATCAATGAACTCCTGGGTTACGAGAAGTTTGATACCGGCGAAGTGCGATCTGGCGACAGCAGAGGCCGCCATACTACAACCTTCAGGGAAATGGTCGAGGCTACTGGTGGCGGTATGATCATCGACACACCTGGAATGCGCGAAATACAACTTTGGGCCGACAATGTTTCACTTTCCCATAGTTTCCAGGATATCGAATCGCTGGCTGCAAGCTGCAAGTTTTCGGACTGCAAACACAACACAGAGCCTGGTTGCTCAATCACCAAAGCGGTTTCGAGCGGAGATCTTGAGCCTGAAAGGCTGGAACGTTACTTCAAACTGGCGAAAGAACTTGAACACTTTGCACGCCAGCAGAGCGCAGCGGCCAAGACAGGAAAGACGGGAAAGAAGCAGCAATACAAACGCTTCTCAAAATTGCCAGATAATAGACCGAATAAAAGGGGCTAATTCAGCGAGCCAGGCTTGCTGAATTAGTCTCTATATTATTCCCCAACACCCTCGAGCATCTTGCGGAGTTCTTTCTGGCGACGTCTCTCGCCAGCGATGTAGCGAATGTACCGCCTGGACTGCTTCGACTTCTTCTTATCCAGTTTGGCCGCTCTACGGAAGGATTTAGTCGCACTATCCCAGCGCTCAAGCTGCATTTGGGAGATCCCTTTCCAGAATGCTACGTCACCGGGCTTTTTCAAGTCTCCCTTCTTTTGGGCATCGCTGTAGGCTTTTACAGCCTCCTTGTGCCGGTCTTCTGCTGATAGTGCCTGAGCCAGGCGAAAGTGCAGGTCGCCATCTTCTGCATACCTGGTGGCATCTCGCCATGCATCAATGGCTGCATTAGTTTCCTGAGACAGGGTGTAGGCGGTCGCGAGCAATCGAAGATTCTTTTCGTTTTCTTCTATCGATTTACCCTTGAAGCCCTTTTCAAGCACCTGAGAGGCTTCATAAGCATTGTCTGCCCCTAACAAGCGTTGCGCCATCATGACGATTTCTGATTCCCTCACCAGAAAACCCTGAATATACGTCGCATAGTAGGCAGACAGAGAAGCGTCATCGAGGCCTTTTTCACTATACATACCTGCGAGATGCATCCAATACTGCTTTTTTGGGTAATTGACGATTAACGTTTCAAGTAATCTGATAACACTATCGACATCCTCTAGCTCGTTATAGAGAACAACCTGAAGGTACCACCAATTCTCTTTAACGGCTGGTGTGCCTTGAACCTTTCGCAGTGCCAGCCGAGCCTCCTGCTTCAGCTCAGGAGTCGCTTTGGGGTCAGCAATAGTCGCATTACTGGTCGCTATTCTGTCAGCCCGCCGCGACACGGCTATTTCTTCAACCAGGATCGCTTGTTTCAGCGATTCACGGTAATTATCGAGCTGGTAGTACGCCGTCGCCTTGAAAAAAGTAATTTGCGGATCTCGTACCGTCTGCAAAGCCTGAAACCGATCGATATACTTAATCGCCTTTAGGTATTTTTCATTCGAGTAATACAGCTGGAACAGCGCTCTTAGTGATGCAAGTTCCAGCGCTTCGGTGATTGTGCCCTGCTTCAGAATCTGCTCGTAGGCGTTGATCGTCCTCGGCATGTCATCAAGCGTGTAGTAGGCAAAAGCCAGCGTATTCCAGATCTGGGCCTTCTCGTAGCTGTTAAGCCCTCTGGAGCCCATAAGTTCCTGTAGCAGTCTGACCGCATCCCGTGGCGTACCCTTGGGAATCGGCGCTGGTTCACCCTCTTCCCGGGGTGCAGATTCAGGGTCAACCATGACCTGGGCTTCTGCCAGTTTCTTGTAGGTTCTCTCCCGCATGGCAGGAACTTTGCGGGTCTTTTTCTTTGCTTGTGCTGCCTGAACTGCATCACCGAACGAGACTCCAACGGGGAGTTGCCCGATGACGAACGGAAATGCCCAGATAACGGCTAGTAACATCAGTTTATTCAACTGTTTCATCGCGCTCATTACAGCAGGCTCCTAATCGTCTATCAGTTCAAAGGAAATCTTGTTCTGGACGCCAGATGTTGCAACTGGATCTCCATCAATGACCTTCGGCTTATATTTGAATTTCAACGCTGCCTTCACCGCTGCAGAATCAAACACGCTGTTTGGATTGTCTTCACACTTACCTTCATTACGAACATTCTTGATCCAACCACAATTTGAAACAATAAACGGGCTAGCGACAGTCCCTTGAGCCGTTACCGTAAATTCGACGATTACCCAGCCAGACATACCACGACTTAGCGCCCGTCTTGGATACTGGGGTTGTACCTTAACGATAGGCAGATACTCACCGTCACTGATACCAAACCCACCTGAACCGATATCAATGCCGATGTTGGCATCAAGGCCATTCATCGAGAAGCCAGTCTTATCAATATTTACGTTGAAATTCTGCGGAGGGGTCTCCGGTGGTGGTTCATCAGGCGGCGGTGGTTTTTTCGGCTTGCGCTGTTTTTTCTGTACGTCCTGGTCCTGCTTAACGCGGACGAAATCTACCAGATTACCAATGTTGTCCTCGGTAAGCGCACTGTCAGCGCCCGAAATCAGGGATTGCATCAGGTAGAAAAGCGCCAGTGTGACTATGACACCAACGATAGTGGAAAGACTGAATCTAATAACCATATATCCTCCTAGTTACTGTCTTCACCGGCAATCGCAACTTGGCCAATGCCAATCGTACGTGCCGCATCCATGATAGCCAGAACCTTTTCTACCTTGGAGTCCATGTCAGCCTGGATAACCAGACCACCTTTTGGGTTCTCAGCGTGGAGGCGTTCCATCAATGGACGAACGTTCCTGATATCGACTTTCTTCTTGTCGATCCAGATACTGCTGTCAGGGGAAACTGCAACCAATAACGAGACAGTCTTTTTGAACTGCGCCGTTTTCGTATCAGGCCGGTTAACTTCTATACCGGTTTCCTTGATAAAAGTGGCGGTTACAATGAAGAAAATCAACATAATAAACACCACATCGAGCATGGGTGTTAAGTCAGCGACCTTTTCTTCTTCTTGTTGTGTGGATCTTCGCATGTTCTTACTCGGTTGTTTTTCTTTCGCTATAACATTGCCTTGGCAATGTTATGCCGCTTGCCTAGTGATCCATGGTTAGCGTGTCTTCCATATAGCTTTCTTCTGAAGAAACCTTGGAAGTCAAAAACGTATTCGCTAACACACCAGAGAGGGTTGCTACCATTCCAGACATCGTCGGAATCGTAGCCATGGAAACGCCAGCCGCCATAGAGCGTGCATTCCCCCCGGAATAGGTCATAGCCTCGAAAACAGAGACCATACCGGTCACCGTCCCAAGCAGACCTAGCAAAGGCAACAATGAAATTAGTGTTTTGATAAAACCCATATTCACCTTAAGACGCAAATTGACCTCTGAGATCAATCGCAATCGGATCATATGAGCATTCCACGACGTCCTTTCCTGACGACCTTCCCAGTAGGACAGTGCTTTTCCAACGTCTTGCTTGTGTTCAGTTTGAATGAACCAAAACCGTTCGAAAATCAATGCCCACATACAGAAGGTCGCGCCGGCGATGAGAAACAACACATCGCCACCCGCTTCCAGGAATGTCCGAATCGCTACAAATATAGCATCCATTGTTACTTTCCTGCGCTTTCTGCGTGCTCTGCTACCAGTCCTGCGCTCTGCTCTGTCAATACATGCAGGATCGATTTGGCCCTGGAATCAACAATTGAGTGCAACAGTACCGTTGGGATCGCTACAGTCAAACCTAGTACCGTAGTAACCAGCGCCTGTGAAATACCACCAGCCATCGTTTTAGGGTCACCGGTACCGAATAGTGTAATCGCCTGGAACGTCACGATCATACCGATAACCGTACCCAGAAGACCCAGGAGCGGTGCCACCATCGAGATGATCTTGATAAACGCGATACGCGCCTGGATCGCCGGTTGTTCCTTCAGGATAGCTTCATCCAGCTTCAGTTGCAGCGTTTCGGATTCAATATCCTTATTGTCATGGTATACCTGTAATACTCGGCCTAATGGGTTGCGGGTATTCGTAGTGCCTGGGTTAGCAGCCTGTTTGCTGACACCTGCACCCACCAGGGTTAAGGTAATGAACCGCTCAAGTGATAAGAGAAGCGCCACAATACCCAGGGCAATAATCACATAACCCGGGGTACCACCTTGGTTGACCCGTTCTTCGATCGTTGGAACCTGGACCTGAAGAGCTAATAATTGACCACGAGTCGGATCGAGCCCGAATGGCGTGTAGCCGCTTGAGGATTCCGCCAGATCTGCTGCAGAATCTACAAACCGCGATGCGGGCTGCCTTGGTAGCTCCTGGATAAGGCCAGTGTTAATGTCATAAGCAACATATTGGCCATCACTGATCAGGTTAAAGGAACCAACCCGAACAACCTCCTGTTGAACTTCTTCACCATCAAGCTTGATGACCTTCGCGTTGAATCGCGTGATCTTCGCGCTTTCAGTCATTTCACGCTGAAGTTCGAACCACAGCCGCTCAATTTCTGCGATCGTTGCCAGCTTGGAGCTCTTACCCATAGATTGGGCAAACTCACCAAGCCACTCGCCCCGGCCCGGAAGCTGTGATGAGACAATAGAGCCTTCAAACACACCTTGTGTATCGCCTGCAACCTGCTGGAGAACACCGAACAATTCCCTGAGTGATCCAAGTCGCTTGGCCAGAATTTCCTGCTTTGCAGCAATATCCTGTTCGTTCTTTTCGAAGATACCCTCAAGGCGTTCTGCCTCGGCTTCTTCTTCACGCTGCATTCGCTCAGCGTTTCGCAGTTCGCTCCGCTGCTTCGCCTTGTCTGCAAGGAACGCTCGCTCGCGCCGGTCGTTAACTTCACCGTTAACAACCCTGCCTTCTTTGACAAGCTTAAGGAGCTCAGCCAGTGATTTCGCTGGAATTTCGTCTGCTGCCGCATTCGCATACCCGGAAAATCCCAGGGCGAAAGCCATAATAATAATGATCGCTTTCTTCATGGGTTATTCTCCTGGAGCCGATACGGGTAGTTGGACGAGATCTGCAGTCTTGGTTTTTCGCGCAATCCGCAGGCCGTCACGTACGCCAGTCCTGAATTCATCAGGAAGCATGTCCCACTGTCGTGTCTTGTTATTCCAGACGCCGGTGGACTCTGCATCAGGTGTCTGGAAGACAAGCGAAACTCGACCCCACTTAAGCATGTCAACCTGGCGGGACTTACCATCCAGTTCGATCACATCGGTATAAGCTTCGATTGTCGTGCCGTAGGTATTCTCGACCTGGTAGGCCTGAAGGACCTGGCTAAACTTTTCTGCAACAGAAACGTCTGCCCGATCCAGTGTGTCTATAAGGAACTCGATTCGCTCGCGACGCTCAGAGATCAGGAAGGGAATATCCAGTTCTACAAACTTTTCGAGATTTACGATCATCTTTTCAATGAGTGGCCCGATTTGACGTTCGATAACGGTGACGTTATCGATTGACTGTTCGAGCTCAGCAAGTTCCTCTTCCTGGTTTTTGATCAACCTGCGTTGCTGCTGGTTGTATACACGTAAGCCGTCAACAACCTTCATAACGGTTTTGAACTGCTGCAATAGATCACGTGTCTGTTCCGTGACCTCGTCAATTTTTGCCTGAGATTTTGCGCCTTCAACTGTTGTCGAGGAGCGCACACCGAGCACGTCATCTAGAGACGCCGCGTACACCTCACTGGCACTAATGACAGACAACAAACACAGTGCGTTTATCACTGTACCGAGTCTCATCTGGTGCTTTTTCATGCTAATACCTACTGGGGTTTGTTGCTTTTATAATTTTTTGGTTCACCTGGCCCTGTTTAAGCAGCGTAAGTCAATACCGCTTTTTAACCAGTTCCAGCCGACGCGCACAGGATGGGGAAGCAGCGGTTGATTGTCAAGCAATCCATCTTCGAATTGGCAACCTTGAACTCACATTCACAAAGGCTCCAGAGGGTTGATTTTCCAGAAAAAATCCGTTCGACCTTTGGCAGTATTCGAACTGCGACAATACGCCTACGGAATACGACTCAACCAAGGTAATGCTCGAAAAACCCCAGCGTTCGCTGGCGCGCTAACGCTGCCGCTGACTCATTATAACTTGCTCTATGGTCGCAGTTAAATCCATGATCTGCGTCATAGGTATAAACCATAACCTCGGGATAAGCCTCATCGATAGATTTCACATCTGGCATAGGAATATGTGCATCTAACTCTCCGAAATGAAGAATAGTCGGTACTTTTGGTGTTTTTTCGATCGACTGGGCAATACCTCCCCCGTAGTAACCACTGGCACAGGCAATGTTATTTGCACTCGCTGCACTCAACCACGTGAGTAATCCGCCAAAACAGTATCCGACCACACCAACCTTGCCATCGCTTGCCAGGTAATCAATCGCCGCCTGGACATCGCTCATGGTGTTTGGCATCTCCAGCTTGCCCATGGCAATTTCAACACCTTGAGTCATATCATCACCTTCGTAACCAAGTTCGATGCCACGCCCGACCCTGTCAAACAGCGCCGGTGCCAGAGCTACGTAACCAGCCTCTGCATAACCATCACAAACTTCTCGAATGTGGTCGTTCACCCCGAATATCTCCTGGATGACCACCACGCGACCTTTGGGTTCGCCCGTCGGTTTCGCCAGATAGGCGCTGAATGTAAAACCATCAGCACCGGTAAGTTCAATTGAGTCATTCATCGATCGTTCCTCTATTCATTAACAAAAATTTGTTCAAACTGATTATCGACTTCGCCAAGCCGGTTTTCACTGGTAACAATCGCTCGTGATGGCGTCTTGTGAAGGTAGGTATCTATGACACGCCGAAGATCATTCTGTCGCACATCCAGGTAACGCCCCCTGGAAGCCTCTCTGTGTTCGGCTGAACGCCCGAATAATCCATGATGGAACGCTTGGCGGATCTCACCTGTGCATCGACTGAACTGATAATCCCGAGCACTGCTTCCTCAAGCATTACATCTGTAATGTCATTATTCAGCGCCCAGTCAATCGACTGGCTGAAAGCTTCAAACGTCTCCATCAGGCGAGGATCTCTATAGGAATAGAATCTGAATACGCCGGTGGTGGAGTCATGCCCTGCACCACCACCATAGGCCCCACCTTTTTCGCGGACCTCGGAATGCAGGAAGTTATTTCTAAGCACACCGGCAAGCACCGACAATGCTGCGGCGTCTTCATTAGATTCAGGGATGGTGGGATATACTGTTGCGCAATAATTAACCTGGGTTGTCACAACGAACGCCCTGTCACCGGGGTTATCAATACTGGTGACATCAAATCGGGATTCTTCAGCCTGGGCCGTTCCACCCCACAGCGCAGATACCGCTTCGGTGTAGCTCTCCAGAAACGCTGCTTCCGAGATGACCAGTAACTCCGGCGAATTACATCTCAACTGGTCATGGAGCTGTTGCATCGAAGCGGCAAGATCCTGTAGCAGCTGACCGTCGTCAATATCACGAGCCAGCTTCTTCAGTCGCATAATCGCAGGGATACCAGACAAAAAATCGCTGATGTTCGCCAGAGGGCGCAATGCCGCGGCGGCGGCAGACATCGCATACTGATGTCCATTAGATGCAACGCTGTTTGACCTGCGGATACTTAGTTGTTGAACGAGCTCTCTAATCCTGTCGACTTCGTCAAACCGTGGTTCATTCACAGTCTCTTTAACCAGACGAGCCATTTCGACGGCCTTTGGGTTAAGCGTTCTGCTGGAAAGAGTCAGGTATCCCTGCCCATCCTCACAATCGTTCAGGTCACTTCTAAAAGATGAAAAGGCACTTATACCCCCCGTTATACTGTGCTGGGCCTGCTGGGTTTCCAGGTAGTTCCTGTCCGCGGAACCTACCTCTGTCACCACCTGGGAGTAAATAGGCAAGAGCCCTAGCAGCGGTGTCGTGAGCGCTGGTAACGGCGAGACAACCTGGTGATAGGTAATGCCATTCGTGCCTGCGCTCGCAGTCGTCAACCTAATACCATTAGCTGCTTGCACTTCCAGTGCCTTACTCTTTAGCGCTCTACCAGCAAGAACCGGAAAAACCTTCGACGGCGGAATGTCAGCGCGGGTTACCTGGGGTAGCAGACTCAGGTCTTCCTCCTGGCTCTGTCGCTTATTCAGCGCCTTTGCAAGCTCAAGAACATTTGACCGCTCAGCATCCGAAAAGGATGTGCGAAGTGTTTCGAGTTTTGTTTGCTCTTCCTCTAATAATCGTGACGCCAGCTCTCTGTCGGGTTTCATCACTACCTTGACCCTGTGGGAATTGCCCAGAAGAAGCTCGCTGACCAATCGCTTGATGAACCCTGGATCTTTGATCTCTTGACGCAGTTCCTGCAGCGCAGTATCCAGATCCAGAAGACCTATCGGGTCACCGCGATGAACCGCAGCCGACATACAGGAGAAGATTAACTGTAATCCATATGGCCAACCGTCGCCGCCAACCTCACGTTGAGATAGCTCAAGTTGATGGAGGACAGCTTCCAAACGATCCTCGGCAATACCCTGCTCTGCCACATTTTCCAAAACGCCCAGGATGAGTCGCTCTATGGCGTCTGCGTGTTCAGGTTCACTACCTTCGACGCCGCACATAAAGTTCATCTCCATGTGATCCTCTTCGAATCCACACATGGGCGACGCCGCTGTCGCGAGATCTGTTTTCTCCAAAGCCTGACGAAGCGGTGAAGCACTGGTATCCAATAAAACGTCTGACAGTAGATGGCAACGCAATAACAACTTCAGGTCGGTGTTTTTACCCAGCAACCAGGCAAGTACGATGTGAGTCTTACCAGTAGAGTCGTCTTCATCAACCGGATAGGTGAGCTCTTTTACCACTGGCTGCTTGTAACGAACTTCAGGAACAACCGCAATCGGCGGCGCGGAGCTCGATTCCAGACGGTCGAGGGCTAGCGACGCGATTTTTTGCTGCAAAGTGGCAGCGTCAAGGTCGCCAAATGTCATGAAAATGGCATTGGAAGGATGGTAGTGCGACTGGTAGAACGCTTTGAGTTCTTCATAACTCAAGGAAGGAATCGACACCGGGTCGCCGCCACTGTTGTAATGATAGGTCGAAGTTGGGTACAGCGCTTCCTGGATACCGTAATACAACATCGAAACCGGTGAACTGGTGTCACCTTTCATTTCATTGTAGACGACACCTTTATAGACCAGAGGAGAATTCGAATCCTCGGGGTCCTGAAATTCCACCCTGTGGCCTTCCTGGGAAAAATCCAAAGGATCAAGACGCGAGAAAAACACCGCATCCAGATATACCTCCAACAAATTAAAGTAGTCTTTGCGGTTCTGGCTGGCAAACGGATAGGCCGTATAGTCGCTTGTTGTGAACGCATTCATAAAAGTGTTCAACGAGCGTCTTATCATCAGGAAAAACGGATCACGAACCGGGAATTTTTCACTGCCGCATAGAGCCGTGTGCTCAAGAATGTGCGCAACCCCTGATGAATCACGAGGCACCGTTCGGAACGCTACCATGAAGACGTTCTCTGCATAGTCATTCGCCAGATGGTAATGCTTCGCGCCGCTGGTATGAGCGTATTCCTCGAAAGTCAGATTCAATGCAGGAATATGTTTTGATCGCTCAAGTTTAAATCCGGCAGCCATCGTTATCTCCCCTTCGGCTGTTCGCGCTCAAATTGATCCCAGTACTCTTCAATAGTGTCTCTCACCTCGCTTCGTAGCAGCAAAATCGCAATTAGGTTCGGAATAGTCATCAACGCGATCGTAATCGCGGAAACAAGCCAGATGAGGGACGTATCTGATATGGCCGCCACAAAGAAACCGACCACGTAAAGCATCCGGTATGGCAGGACTGATGCTGTGCCGAACAGGTATGTCATCGCACGATCACCATAATATGACCACGCAACTGCGGTAGTGAACGCGAAAAGTACCAGGCCAATGGCGACAATATATTTTCCATAATCGCCAAACGCGCCCCTGGTAAATGCTTCGGTTGTCAGGTTCACAGAGTGAATCAGGGACTTGCCGCGAACCGTCACGTCGTCCTGAAGTTTGCCGTCGACTACCTGGAGACTACCTGAGTAAGGTAAACCCCCATCGAAGTACTGCACTTCTTCGGCAATAGACCGGTTATGAACGAGCGTAAAGTCACCTTGCAATGCCATACCGTCCCTGACTTCGAGTTCGCCGGTTAATGGTTCAATACTCGAATCACCAAAATTGAGGTGCGCGTATAGATCTGCCCGGTCATCGTCACTATCTTCTGTATAGGTGCCTGAAATAAACTCCATGTCGAAGCTTTGGAAATCATTCTGCAGCTTTTCCGTCCACACGCCCGAAGACAAAATTACCAGCCCGGTTAATGTACAAATAATAATCGTGTCGATGAAGGGTTCCAGTATGGAAACCATTCCTTCCGAAACCGGCTCATTGGTCTTTGCCGCAGCATGGGCAATAGGAGCACTACCCTGCCCGGCTTCGTTCGAGAATAATCCCCGGTTAACACCCCGGTTAAAAGCGTAAGCGAAGCTTGCTCCGAGGAATCCCCCGGTTGCTGCTGACCCGGTAAATGCATCCTGGAACACTGCGACGAACGACGCGCCAACCTGGGGAAGATTGACCAGAATCACGGAAAGCGCACCAAGCACGTAAGTGACCGACATTATGGGCACAATGCTTTCGGCCACCCGAACGATCCGCTTGATGCCACCGACAATCACAAGACCCAGGACAATCGCGAGCACTCCTCCGGTGATCCACTCTGGTATTCCGAAAGTCGTGGCTACGCCGATTGCGATGTTATTGCTTTGCGGCAGGCTACCCGTCCCGAATGAACTTATCACCGTCGCGACCGCAAAGAACACGGCCAGCCATTTCATGTTCAGCCGGCGCTCCATCACATACATTGGACCACCGATGATATGACCCTCGTCATCCACCATCCGGTATTTATGGGAAAGCGTAACTTCTACAAACTTGGTGGTCATACCGAAAAATGCGGTCATCCACATCCAGAACAAAGCCGCTGGCCCGCCCAGATAAATCGCGAGCGCGACCCCACCAATGTTACCGGTGCCCACCGTGCCTGAAATAGCTGTCGCCAGCGCCTGGAAATGGGTGGCATCGCCTTTAGCATCATCTTTATCGTATTTGCCGCGAACTATGCGGAGCGCGTGGTTAAAGAATCGTAATTGCGGGAACTTCAGGTAAAGCGTAAAGAAGATTCCCGTCCCCAGCAGAAGAAACGGGAAATACTGCGCAGACCCCAGATAGGAATCGAGCAGGTTGAGCAAAGATGTCAGATCATCGTTCACTGATATTCCTCAGGTGTCATTGAGAGTCATGTCGAGCGGTCGACAATAACAAAATTCCATCAGTGGGTCTTGGGCAGTGTCATCCGTATTTTGAGTCCCTGCTCATCCTTACCGCTTGAATCCGTCAACACAGTTTGATCAACGCTTGCCAACACCATCAGGATCATTGCATCCAGTACATCATCCCGTGCAACCAGTTTCCTGGGGTATTTCCGCAGCGCGAGATCATAATACTCATGAACCGGCTCGTAGTAAGTCGCCAGAATGTTGAGGCGCTCCGCTATTCCGTCGCGGGTCTTTTTCGAATGGTGGGGGCCATCAGGTGACAACAGGTAGAAGGCAAGTTCCGGATGCGATTCAGATACCCGCTCTTGTAATGAAGCGTCGCGGCAGAGAATCTGGTCGACCTCGCGGATTTTCGAGCAGATGTTCCAGGTTTGCCTGGAGAGCTTTTTCCCCAGATACCGCGAATTCGTTTTACAGGCATCTTCGTATGAGCAAGCATATACGGCCTGCCTGCAAGGAACTGGAAAAAGACTCCCAGACCTTCCCGGCAACAGCTTCCTGGCCTGCGGTTCAAGATCTCGGGGGAATTTGTCAGGCAACCCCATGGGAATGTCTACCAATAGCATCTTCTTCGGATGCGCCTTTAATAATGCCCCGAATGAACAGAATAGCTCCACAGGCTGGCCCATAGAAGCCAGCAACCAGCCGCCGGCGCAACCATCTACACCACCGGTGCCTACCACATCCACATCTGCACCAACGGGGCCCAACTTACTCAGAAACCACCTCTCGCATCGTCACAAACTCTTCTGCTGTCGTGGGATGAATCCCGACGGTGGTATCGAATTGCTCTTTGGTTACACCCATTTTTACCGCTATCGAAATACCCTGGATGATCTCTCCGGCATCGGAGCCCACCATATGCACGCCCAGCACTTTATCTGTCTGCCTGTCGACAATGATCTTCATCATAAACTTTTCATCACTACCACTGAGCGTGTGTTTCATCGGCCGAAAGACAGATCGATAAATATCAAGTTCCCGGGCGCTATCCCTGGCCTCAGCTTCGGTCAATCCAACGGTACCCACGTTAGGTTGGCAAAAAACCGCGGTCGCGACGTTATCGTAATCCATCACCTTACGCTGACCGAGAAATTGTGTACTCGCAAAACACATCGCCTCGCCAATCGCCACGGGTGTTAACTGCAAACGATCGGTAACGTCGCCCAGCGCAAATATGTTTGATTCACTGGTGCGGAATTCCTCGTCGATAATAATGGCACCGTTGTCCCGCTGCGCCACGTCTACATTTTCCAGACCAATATCCGACACAGCAGGCACCCTTCCAGTGGCATAAAGCACCAGGTCGGTTTCCATCGACTTGCCGCTCTCAAAGTTCACCGTAAAGGTACCGTCAGCATTTTTATCGACGTTTTTTACCTGGGTCTGAAATGCGAGATGAATA
>DTZW01000204.1:0-2972 GCA_012961165.1 Gammaproteobacteria bacterium
CGACGCTCTTGCCCTCAACCGCCGTGAACAGGTTGTCGGCAACTCCGAATACTGTTGTACCGAAGACACCCTGTTCATTCCATTGATCCAACTTAAAGGCAAAGGCATCATTCCCCGCTATCGCGGTCGATGCTCCCGCCTTGCTTGCATTGAAGAAGAACTCGTAACTGGCATCTCCTGACAAATCACCGAAATCAACAACCGTCGGCTCCGTCAGCGCACCTGGCACCTTACTGAGTTGCACGTAGTCGATGCCCATCCAGTTACCGCCACCCTCTGCATTATAATTGACTCCTTTAAGGGTGATGATGTTGTCATAACCAGACCCGACCTCCGCGTTCACATCTGCAAGAGTAAACGGATCTGTATCATACGTCTGACCGAGCTGATCGGGCCGGATGACAACCTCAGGCTGCACGAGCACATTATTGACATATACCTCGATCCCGTAACGGGAATCATCCTGATCACCATGCAGATTCAGCGCATCATAGCTCACAGTAAGGCGATCCGTTGGCTCCAGCGATTCGGGCAGGTTGAAATGATATCTAAGATCATTGTCTATGCCTGCAAACGCACGCTCGGCCGACTCTTCATTGACCTCTACCAGACCGACTGGCGTATAGTCACCATTACCTGCAATCACAGTCGAATAATTACCTGCCCAATAATAATCGTCGTCTCCCTGCTGGGCGACTTCGGCGTTGGCCGGGTTTCCTGGGAGCTCATTGACACCTGCCTCCTGCACAAAGGTGGTGTTGGCACCGCCACCGTCGCCGGCAGGCCAGCCATCATCATTCATCCCGACTGACCAAGGCAACTCGGGCGGAAGAATCGGCTCCGGGACATCGGCCGCTGTACCCAGCAGCTCGATCTCAGCAATCTGCATACAGCAGGTGCTCGGGCCCGTTGTTGTCGGGAAGATCAACTCATAGGTCGTGTAGGCCGCATCATTTGCGAAGGACACCTCCTGGCGCTCGAACCGAGCACCAAATGCAGGGACATCTCCCGAGGCTATCTCGGTAAGTGTCGCCCCGCCGTCATTGGATCCCGACAGGACAAAGGTCGCAGGATCACGATCCGGCGCGTCATTGGCCGATGTCAGTCCCAATCCCGTCACCACTCCACCACCGGTGGTTATGGTCAAACCAGATGGGTTGTCGTTTGCACCATCAAAGTTCAGGTACTTTGTTGACGAGTCGTTATCGATCGCAAGTCCGGCATGCTCACCAGCCGGGTGATTATCCGAGCTCGGCACAACCGCGTCATCAGCAGCGCTGATGTCAGCCAGATCGCCACCGCCATCGCCACCGCCACCGCCAACACCACCGATTGATACCCCCTGTTCCATTACAGCCTGTATTTCCGCTTGGGAAAGGGCTCTGCTCCAGAGTCCGATGTCATCAATATCACCATTGAAAAAGTAAGCAGTTCCAGTATCCCCACCTGCCCCGATGTTCAACGGCTTCGTGTCGTTTTCAGCAACTGAATCATCTGACTCCACTGCAAGTTCACCGTTGACATAAAGCTTCTTCGTAAACGATGGTGAGATGATCCCACTCGCCCAGGGTGGCTTCCGGACCATCTAGTGTTTGCCAGTTGCCGTCCTCTGTGCCGTTGCCACTCCAGAAGGTCCAGGCACCGGCGGGTTCGTTGTCGTAGATGATATACCCTTGGCTGTCGGGATTTTTGTCGTTTCGGCTGGTCACCGGCGAATGCCATGCACCCGCACCACCATCGGACTTCGCCCACAACGTAAGCGTGAAGCTATCCTCAGGATTTAAACCAGCGACCCAGTCGTGCTGGATGATGCTCGATGAACCATTGAACGTTGCCGAGGTTCCCGTGTTGCCGGTTGCGCCATCCGATCCGAATTCAACATCGGTCACCGTACTCGCCGTGAACTCTCCGTTGGTCGAATCACCATCCGCATCAAGCGGGAAATGGGCGATCAGACCAGCGATAGGGCCAGAGATAGAGCCTCCACCACCCGCATCAAGAACGATCCTGAAGTTGTCGATGAACTGGTTGGCATTGGCACCGCCCGTCCGGCCTCCAAAGGCGATCCGTGCGTTTTCGATAGGAGCAAAGTCCTCAATATTGACCGAGTCATGAATCAATTCGTCGTTGTAGAGGAGAGTAAGGTCTCCGGCTGTGGTAAGTTCAATATGAACCGGCCACCAACCATCGGTATCCAACGTGGAGTCTGCCTGTGTTCCCATCGGAACGGCAGCAATTTGCACACCGCCAAATTCGATTTCTATGGAGGGGGCACCGTCGCCATTATCCCAATTGTCGAAGTTGACTCTCAGTCCCGAGCCTCGGCCAGCCTCTGAGAATGCCTCAAACGGCGCAAGGTCATCGGAGATGGCCATGCTGATACCGTCGGCCTGCGTATCCGTTCCACCGTCAATCAAAATGTCGAAGTCTATGATGAAACTCGAGACTGTTCCGATTTCCGGACTGAGCCACCCGCCTAATTGACTATTAAGAGCGCGGGTTATTACCAAAGCACCGCTGTCATCAACTCCTTCATCCTCGCTATGCTCAGCAGTCCCAGCAACCTCGGATCCTTCCGGTAATCCATCGTTGAAATCCCAGGTGATGCCAGGCTCAGAGGTTTTCCGAATGATCATGCCACTGACACCACCGGTATTGTCTTCCAGATGCTTGTACCAGAGAGGTTCCCCCGCAATCACATTCACCTCGACTGTAGCGCTGCCTTGAGCGAAGTTACCTGTGTTTTCTTCCTCAGGCTCTTCGCCGGTCCAGATCTTGGCAACCTGATTTCCATCCGTCGTCCGGCCTTCGAAAACCGTGACGTTGTAGACCCCTGCTGGAAGACCATCAATTCGCATGCGTGCTGTAGTGCCTGCCGTGTCGGTAATCTTGAAGAAGTAGTCGTTGCGCGCCTCCTGAGGCACAACTACACCATCGTGTTCGGCGTCCTCGCCTGGCTGCGCAGGATTGTT
>DTZW01000204.1:3050-4062 GCA_012961165.1 Gammaproteobacteria bacterium
GAGATCCACGGATCTGGTGACGCGCCGGCTGAATTAGCGGCCGTGCCGCCGAAGTCGATGAGAAAACTTGTTAGTGTTGGCGCTGGCTTTGTCACTTTCACTTCAAAACTCCATCCGGCGGAGCGTTCAGTTCCGTTAGATTCCTTAAAAGATACGATGGCAGTATTGACCTCTCCCGCCAAATCGCCATCTGGAGTATGGGCGATCGTCACAACGTCACCACTCCTGGACACATCCACAGCGACATCCTTCCCATTCACGCTCATCTTCACTGAAGACTGATCCACACTCGTGGCTGAACCATTCTCAATCACGACTTCAATCGATGAAGCGGGATCTACCCTTTTCTCCCCAGAAGCCGGCGCGATCGAGACCACAGCTGCTCGACCTGTGGTTGCATCCCTTTCTGTTATTTGTTCATCCACAGTCGCGCCTTTCGGGATAAAAGCCTTGATCGCCCCTTCCACGTCAGGATCGTTGATGAGGACCTTCTCTCCATCGACTAGAGAGAAGATCTCAATATTGGCTCCACCTCCGCCTTCGAACCAAAGAACGCGGAACGGATAGAGGCCAGCTTTTGTAACTAAAATGTCAAAAACGCTATCTGAAGCACCTCGACCTCCATCGAAAACCCCTAGCTCCTGGGACAAAATATCGTTGTAATTCACACCTATTGTGGCCCTGAAACCGTCGTCAGAGTTCACGCCTAAAGTATAGGCCCCTTCATCCAATTGGAGCAATGCAAGGTACTCGCCCGCAATGCCATCTGTGGAATCATACCAACCAGGGATGCCGGGGATATACTCATCCTCGTAGCCGTTGTTGGAACTGAAGTTGCCCGCTGGAGCCGGCGCATCCTGATTCTGGTTCACCCAATCAACCCACACCGGATAGTAGGACCAACCCTCCTCTGCATCTAAATCAGCCTCGTTCAGCCACGGCTCCTCAAAGTCCGGGTCAATGAACTCTCCGTTAAGCTGCTTCTCAGCATTGGCTACGGTGTTGTTATGCA
>DTZW01000205.1 GCA_012961165.1 Gammaproteobacteria bacterium
AGAGATTCGAACTCCCGACCACCTGGTTCGAAGCCAGGTACTCTATCCAGCTGAGCTACGGGCGCGTGTGATTCCGGGTGCAATCTATAACAATGTGTCGCTTTCTCCAAGCAGTTTCGAACTACTATTGATCCTTTCCCGGCTGCATCCAGTATTTAATTAGGTCAGGGCGGGCAGCCAAAGAAGAAGAAACCCGCCTTATTGATATTGAATAGGACAGAAAATGACTGAGTCGAATCTAATTGCGCCTGGCGGATACTGGTCGGGGGTTATCCCGCAGGGCCACTACCTCAGGATTACTGATCTGGAAGGCGGGCAAGGGGTCGATTTTTTATGCTACAACGCCGACAACCCCGATGAACGGTATCATGCGCCTAATACTCTCAAAGCGGCATTAACACTTAAATTGACGCAGGGGCATGTCCTTTATTCGGACGAAGCACGCCCGATTTTGTCGATAGTTGAAGATACCTTTGGCGGCCATGACACGATTGGGGGTTGCTGTAGTGAAGCCAGCAACCGGATGCTTTACGCAGTTGAGGGTGTGCCTGGGTGCCGGGAAAACTTCTTAAAAGGGCTCAAGGCATTCCAGTTAGGCCGCAAAGATATCGTCCCCAATATCAATTTTTTCTGTGATGTGCCAGTAACGCCCGAGCGAAAACTGGTAGATACAGTTTTTGTTGCCAGTAAGGCGCAGCCGGGCGCTTTTGTCACCCTACAAGCCAACATGAATGCCCTGGCTGTTATCTCCAATTGTCCCCAGGTCAATAACCCTTGTAATCATGGAGCCCCGACAGCAATAGAAATCAGGGTGTCGGAATCGGCATAACAAGGCTTATGTAATGAAGGCGTCCAAGTAGCAGCCGGGCGCGAAACCAATACCAAGAGTAGAACAATATGCCAAAGAAAATACTTTGCCCAAAGAATCTGGATTTTCAGCCACGTCCAACTTATCCATACTCTCCCGGCGCGAAGGGTGGCGGTCTGGTGTTTACCTCAGGTCAAGTCGCCTGGGATGAGACAGGCGAAGTGACCGGTATTGGCGATGTAGCAGCACAGACCCGACAAACCCTGAAAAATGTTGTCTCGGTATTGGCTGAAGGCGGAGCTACCGTGAATGATGTGCTCAAGTGCACCGTGTATCTTGCGGATATACGTGATTTCCAGACCATGAACGAGGAGTTCGCAAAGGTATTCCCGACGGATCCACCGGCCAGGACAACCGTCGAAGCCCATTTGGCAGAGCCGACCATGCTGGTAGAAATAGAGGCAATTGCCTACGTCGGATCGTGATTAACAGCGAGCCAGGGCGAGCCCTAGCGGGGGCGGTCAGTCACACCATTACGAGTCTTTTTTGATCAGATCGGCAAGGCCCGCCAGCCCTTTGTGAGTAACGGTGGTTGATTTGGCCGGTTCAGCACCAGGGACTGCATCAACATAACGGGCGTGCTCGTTGTCATGGCAGTACAAACACAGGTTTTCCCAGTTGCTGCCATCTGGGGGGTTGTTGTCGTGGTTGTGGTCCCTGTGATGAACGGTCAATTCATGCAGATTTTTACGGGTAAAGTCACGTCCACAGCGCCCGCAGACCCACGGATGGAGTTTTAGCGATTGTGCACGGTAGTCACGCTCGCGCGCATCGCGGCTTTTTACCGCCTGGGCGACGATCGCATCAAGTTTGCTGGGGTCTGTCATGTGCGTTGGATAATACCGTGAGAGTGAATCTGGTGATACTTTTCAGCCATGCAAGGTTACAACTGGCTCTGGGTTTGTATGGGATTGGTTCTTTTCAAATCGCTCAAGTGCAAAGCTTTGAAACGCAAGCTCGGGGGCTTCCCCTAGAATAAGACGACAGAGGATATGGCCTACAGCCGGTGCAATGCCAAACCCATGACCTGAAAAGCCGCTGGCCACATAAACGCCCTCTACTCCGGGCAGTCTATCAAGAACGGGCAGCGCATCGGGGGTCAGGTCGATGGAGCCACCCCAGAACCGTCGCATCTGCAAGCCTTTGAGACTGGGGCAGATCTCAAATCCGGCTTTCAGGGTTGAATAGACTTTTTCACTGGATGGAAATACATATGGCCGTCCATTCTTCTCGATTAACTCACCGCTCCATTTCTGTACGCCACTGGACAGCCGGAATTTTCCATCTCTTTCCTGGCGCAGCGTGACCGCGCCATCGGCAACGCCAAGAACTGGTTTCAAAAGGGTGGCTGCCGGCGCTGTTTGGATAACAGTCGCTATCGCAAAAGAAAGGGGTACTTGTATTCCAAATCGATGGATCAACTGATTGACCCCAATGCCGCATGCCAGGAGACACCGACTCGTCCTGATTGTCCTCTTGCTGGTGATCACGGTGCTCAATTTATCACCTTCAGCCGATAATGCTTCTACCGATTCACCGATATGAAACACAGCTCCATTTCTTTGCGCAGCCTGTTTATAGGCATTTACCGTGGCAACGGGATCGGCGTGGCCATCCGTTCGGCAAAAAGATGCCGCCAGTATGGCGCTGGAGACGCATGGCGCTATAGCTTGAATTTCTTTAATGTCAGAAAGGTAAACAATATCCAGGCCATCGCTCTTTTGCTTTTTGGCCAGAGTCTCAATGGCTTTGGCCTCTTTTTCGTTTCGGGCTAAGCGCAGATTTCCTTCTTGCATATAACCGGTGTCGTAACCCAGCGTATGACTGAGTTGGCTCCATTGCTCTACCGAGTACTTGGCCAATGGCAGTTCAGGTAGAAGCCTGCCGGATTGGCGTACCCCCCCGAGAGTCCACCCGGACGCCATGGCAGCGGGAGCATATTTTTCGATAACCTCGACCTTCAAGCCCGTTTTGGAAAGCTCATAGGCTGTTGCACAACCCGTTATTCCCGCTCCTACAATGACAATATCTGGCGACATGTTTTTTGATCGGTTATCAGTTCGGACTGATATCTTAGCAGTGAGGCATGCGTTATCAATTGACCTGCATCGCACAGAAAGAGATATTATGCATAAGGAGATCATAGCGGGTGTTGGCGTCTGAACAACGATCCGCCCAAAAAGAGGAGCTCAACTATGGTAGATCGGGAGACTGCAGCAATAGTGCCGCTGATTGATAACGATCTGGTTCGGGTAACACGCTTTGATTTTACTCCCGGCGCACAGACCGGGTGGCATCGACACGAGTATGACTACGTGATCACAGCTATTACCGATCTTGGTATGTTACTTGAGGAGCCGGGTGGCAATGCGCGCGAAGTGGATATTCCATCTGGCCAGGCCTATCAGCGCAAGGCAGGGATTGAGCATAATGTGATCAATCGGGGATCAAAAAGCATGTCTTTCATCGAGATTGAGCTAAAACCACAATAGACCTTAGAGCGACACCAGCTCGTGAGCTGTAGAGCAATCAGCTTTATCAGTGTTTATCCGAAACCGCGTGCCACATATCGACGTGGCGCGGCCCCATAGAATGCAACGAATGAAAGCACAAAGCTGCCAAGAGCAAACAGGAACGAAAAAAGATAAGACCCAGAAAGATCATACAAAAGGCCGCCAAGCCAGGGGCCAAAAGCGCCTCCAAAACCCATTCCTGCAAGAACGATACCGTTAAAAAGGCCAAAATGGCGGCCTGCAAAAATATCCGCAGCACCGGCAAAGACACATACAGCATAAAGGCCTGAGCCAAGGCCAAATAGCACGGCAAACCCATAAAGTGGAGCGAGTCCGGAGGTGGGTTTGAGGGAGATGAGAAGAATAATGGCGATGCTGGTAAAAACCGAAGCTGTAAGCACAGTAGCCTCCCGCCCTATCCGGTCGGATATCAGGGCAGATATCTGCCCGGTAACCATGAATGCACCAAAAAAGGCGGTTGTCGAGGCGGCGATAGCCGAGGAATACCCTAGGTCCATGGCGTGTTTTACCTGGTGAGCCAGTACGAGGTAACAGCCCGTGCCCCAAAACAGCATATTAGAGAAAAACAGCAGCCAAAGCTCTTTGCTTTTTAGCCCGGATCTAACGCTCCAGCGCTCAACGGCATTCTTGCTTGGTGAGTCGGGTGATGT
>DTZW01000206.1 GCA_012961165.1 Gammaproteobacteria bacterium
TCGCCAACTCGAACATCCGGTCTTTCTTTCGATGGTTCTGCAGACCCTGGGTGCCTGCCAGGACCATGTAATCGTAGGACATGACAACGCACTGGGTATCCTGGTCAGGGAAGAGTCCCTGATTGACGCTGCCAATACCCGTGACCATGCCGTCACCCGGCGTGTTCTCCATCAGGTCCTGCACTGTACGGCGTCGTCTTTGTGCTGCAATGGCCAGTGACCCGTATTCAATGAACGTACCTGGATCGCAAATGTCATCGACATTTTCCCGGACAGTTCGGTGGCTGGTTTTTCTTCTTTTGGCGACTGCTGCCTCACGGTTCTGGTCCAGCTTGTAGCCATGCCGTGTCATCGCCTCTGCAAGGTCAGGGCGAATGTAGTCAAGGTCCTGTTCTGCGGTTTGTTGTGTTTCACCTTCTATGCCTTCCTGCTCTGCAATGAAAAGAATCGGGTGGTCTTCAACGATGGCATCGCCAACTTCGGCAGTCACCATGGCGACCTCGCCGGACACCGGCGCCTGGATGACGTGCTCCATTTTCATCGCATCCATCACAACAAGTTCCTGGCCTGCAAATACCAGGTCACCTTCGTTGACTAACAAAGTTATTATGGTGCCCTGGAGGGGCGCGGGCACTGCTGTGGTTCCTGCCGGGCCATCGATGGCGGCGGAAAGGGTGGTGACTTCCTGCGCCTGGCTGGGTGCATCTGATTTCCCTAATGCCAGGACGGCAAGGGGGTCCCTGGTGTTTAGTTTTGTTCCAGCAAGTCCCGCTTTGCCGGGCGCAGAATCACTGCTTTCCTCGCTGACCAGCGAGGCGAGATTTAAATCAATGTATCTTGTGGTAAGGCTGGCATTCTGAAAGTCCTGTGAACCAACCAGGGTTTGCAGGAAAGGCAGGTTGACTTTAAATCCCTCCAGGCGGAACTGGCGGAGCGCGCGCACTGTTTTTTCTGCGCACACAGAAAAATCATCTGATTTACTGTGGACGATCAGTTTTGCCAGCAGTGAGTCGTATCGGGCTGATGTTTTGTAACCAGCATAACCAAATGTGTCGACTCGAATTCCTGGGCCAGAAGGTGGCTCAAAAATGTTGATCGTACCGCCGGTGGGTTTGAACATTCCCTTTTTGCCCGGCGTCTCCATATTGATTCTGCACTGGATGGCATAGCCGTTGGTGGCAGGAGATTCACTTAGCCCCAGGTCATCCAGTGTTTTCCCGGCTGCGATCTGCAGCTGCAGGGCGACCAGGTCAAGGCCGGTGATCGCTTCTGTAACGGTGTGTTCAACCTGCAGTCGAGCGTTGGCTTCGATGAAAAAGAATTCGTCGGGTTGGTCTGCGTTAACAAGGAACTCGAATGTTCCAACGCCCCGATAACTGGCGTGGGATGCCATTTTCACAGAGGCTTGCAAAAGAGCTGTGCGAGTTGAATCGGGCATGTTTGGGCTGGGGGCTACCTCGACAATCTTCTGGTTTTGTCTTTGAGTGCTGCAGTCACGTTCCCACAGATGTGTCACGCCACCGGTTCCGTCACCCACAATCTGGACTTCAATATGTCGCGCGCGATGAATCAATAACTCCACGTAAACACGATCATCTCCGAAAGCCAGGTTTGCTTCTGACTTGCAGCGCTCAAAGCTCTTTTCAATTTCGTTTCGATCTTCAACGATTCTCATCCCCCGACCACCGCCGCCAGAGATCGCTTTTATCACGACGCCTTTGTCTGGATGCTGGTCCTGGAAACCGATGACGGCAGCCAGAGAGGTATCCTCGTTGGTGCCTGGCACCAGCGGGATGCCCAGTTCTGCAGCAAGCGCCCGCGCACCTGCCTTGTTACCAAATATGGAAAGCTGGGCTGCTGTTGGTCCGACAAAGTTGATGCCCGCGTCATCACAGGCTTTGGCGAAGTCAGGGTTTTCGCTGAGGAACCCGTAACCAGGGTGAACCGCATCGGCGGCACAGGTTTTGGCCGCGTTGATGATTTCTTCGATGTTCAGGTACGCCTGCGCGCCCGCGCCTGGGATTTGGACTGATTCATCAGATTGTTGAACGTGCAGGGAGCTAGCGTCATCCTCGGGAAATACAGCAATGGTTGAATAGCCGAGTTCTTTAGCGGTTTGACCTATTCGTATCGCGATTTCACCCCGGTTCGCGATCAGCAGCTTTTTCATACTTTAGTCCCCAGATTTCTTTGAGCCTCGAATCTACTGTAATGGGTCAGCACTGTCATCACTGATTATTTGTGTGAATGACTCGCATAGGTGGCCCTAATCTCGATATGCTGTGGACTATTCATACTATAGGCGAGTGCAAGGTGATGACAGAAATCGATACTGGAACACAAGACTTGTTGGCAACGCTGGATGAAGGTGTTGCCATACTGACGTTAAACAGGCCACAAGCCCGAAATGCGATGTCCGGCGAAATGAATGCCGCATTGCTAACCATGCTCGCGGATTTTGAAATCAACCCTGAGGTAAAAGCGGTGGTGCTAACCGGCGCGGGGAAAGGCTTTTGCGCGGGAGGAGACGTGAAGGGGATGGCGCGATCCGGAGACGGCACTGTTGGGCATAATACGATTGATGGCGCGATCCACCGGCAGCGAGTACACCAGCGAGGCACCGCGGGGAAACTGTTCAAAATGCCCAAACCAACGCTTGCGGCCCTGCCCGGTGCAGCAGCAGGCGCTGGGCTATCATTGGCCCTGGCATGCGATATGCGCATCATGTCCAGCAATGCCATTATGACAACAGCCTTCGCAAAAATAGGCTTTTCAGGGGATTATGGAGGCACTTACTTTATGACCCAACTGGTTGGATCAGCGAAGGCGCGTGAGCTTTACTACCTCTCTGAACGGGTCAATGCAGAAGAAGCGTTACGACTTGGCCTGACGAATTGGGTCTGCGAACCGGAAGCGTTGCTCGAGCGGGCCGTCGAGATCGCGCAGCGTCTTGCCACGGGTCCAACCGTTGCCTACCGCTATATGAAAGAAAACCTCAATCGTGCGATGTCTGGGGATGTTGATGAATGCCTCGACCTGGAGGCCACTCATCACGTTCATTGTGGCCAGACAGAAGATCACAAGGAAGCGGCGAAAGCCTTTGTAGAAAAGCGGGAGCCTGTTTTTAAAGGCCGCTAGGGGCGAGAAGTTAGTCTTTTTTGAGTGCGTGGGTCACCACGAACGGAAGCTTAGTGTCTTCAAACACCGTAAAGGTGGGGGTGAAGGCCTCGGGCCTGTCCATACTGCCAAGCGTGACATCAACAATCTCAGGATGGCTTTTGTTGGTACACGCCACAGGGGTACCGCAGTCGCCACAAAAAAACCGGGTGCCGTCGTCCGATGACTGCAACTGCTTTGGGGCGTCGCCGGTATAGCTGAAATCTTTATCCGGCACGACCAGCCAGCTAACGTAAGGCGCGCCACTCGTGCGTCGACACATGGTGCAGTGGCAGTCAGCGCAGGGGATATCGCCTGCCTCGAATGCATACCGCACTTTCCCGCAAAAGCATCCGCCCTGGTAATTCATTTGTTGAACAACCTTCCGGCCATGCCCGGAAAATCGATATTGACGAATGCGACGACCGCAATGCCGCCAATGAGTGCGCCAATTGATCCAGGGTCCTGAAAATTCATCGACAAGGTCTCATAGAATGATTTGAAACAGTTTATCATGCGTGTTTATTCGAAACGGCAGTGGAAAGCAATGGCAATAGCCTACTTGAACGGCGAGTGGATGGCACCTGCGGATGCCAGGGTGTCAGTATTTGATCGCGGTTTCATGTTTGGTGACGGCATCTACGAGGTCATGGCTGTCTATGATGGCAAGGTCTTTACCCTCGAAGAACATCTGGTTCGCCTGAAGCGAAGCCTTGGAGCCATTCGTCTTGAATCTCCGCATACCGATGACCAGTGGCGCTCAATCATTAATGAGGCTGTACGGCGGAGTGATGAGACCCCGGCGTATTTGTATCTGCAGGTCACGCGGGGCGTTGAATCACCAAGGTCCCATGCCT
>DTZW01000207.1:0-4200 GCA_012961165.1 Gammaproteobacteria bacterium
AGCAAAGTACAGCGCCTAATCCAAATAGCAGCGCACGGTGGTCCGGGGACAGGTTACTCAATTAAGTACTGCCCGGGCCCTGGTCAACATTACTACAGGTCATTATCTATGTGCATTAAGTCGTTATTATAGTCGCCGATACCAGTACCCAATTAACTAAGGATTTTACTGTCACTTCGTGAAAGCCGATTGAAGCGTACCAGAAATCTAAACAAAGCAGAAAGGGATAGCCTGCCGAACCGATACATCCATACTTATCCTTATCTGAACCAACAATTCTGGCTCCATCAGGGGCTGCAGGCACCTGCATATCGATTCAACGGTATGTCAGAATAGACCTCACTTTTAGCATTTGAGTTTGAGCGTTATGAGAACTGTATGCTTTGCTTTGCTTGTTGTAGCGGCATCGATGGCTGGGAACTCATTTGCAGATCCTGCCCGTTACGATCTGATGATTCACAACGTCACCACAATCGATCCGATTGCGGGTCAGCGTGAAAATCAATCCGTATTCATCGAAGACAATAAAATTGTTGCTGTTATCGATAGTGCCGAGGTTTCGGCGAGTTCGATTTCTGGCGATCTCGCTGGCAACCTAATGGCTGCCAACATAATAGACGGTGGGGGGCGCTTCCTGATACCCGGTCTTTGGGACATGCATGTTCACATCGTCTATGAACCAAAACTGACTGAGCAAATGCCAGCGCTATTCCTCGATTATGGCATTACCAGTGTCCGCGATACCGGCGCATTGCTTGAAAAGATTGCACCAGAGATTGACCGTTGGCGTGAACTGGGTAGCGAAGCGCCCGATATCTTCTTTAGTGGCCCGCTGCTGGATGGAAGCCTTGTCGTTTATAACGGCGAAGGCCGCCCGGAGATAGGCGTAGCCAACAGCACGACAGCTATCGCAGAAGCTCAGATAAAGAAACTAAAGGCAGCAGGTGTCGATTTCATCAAGATTTATGAGTTGGTCAAACCTGAAGTATTTCAGGCGATGGTTGATGCCGCTACGCGCGAGCAACTACCAATCGCGGCTCATGTGCCACTGTCGATGAGAGCAGATACAGCTGGACCACTGGTTGATTCAATGGAGCATCTGCGCAATATTGAAATAGCCTGCGCTGATAATGCAGACGAACTTCACGCGTTGCGGACCCATACGCTGAATCAGCCAGGCAGTCGTTCAGGCCATGAAGTTCGCAGCCACTTGCACAGCAGCCAGCGACCGCTAGCGCTGGAAACAGCCAACCCCCGGTCTGATCGGTGTCAGCGGGTCATTCAAACGCTAACCGACACGATTCAAGTACCCACGCTGAGGCTTAATACCATCACCCGCTATTCACCGACACTGCGAAATGACTGGCTGATACATCTTGAGCGATTACCCAAAGGTCTAGCTAAGGGCTGGCGGGAGTCAGCTGATTATTGGGCGACAAGACCCTCGGCACTCGGCTATCTAATGTCAGATTGGAGCCTTGAGTTAGTCGCGGCGATGCAGCAGCAGGATGTACCCATCGGCGCAGGTACGGATACACCAATAGCACAAGCCATTCCAGGGTACAGTTTGCATACAGAACTAGAGCGTTTGGTTGATGCTGGGCTCACGACCCAACAGGCGCTTTTTGCTGCAACGATACGCCCGGCTGAGTTCTTTAAACTTAGTGGCTCAATGGGGCAAATCCGCGCAGGTATGGAAGCAGACCTGGTTTTACTGCGCAAGAACCCGCTGGTGGATATTCGGCACAGCCGCTCAATCGAGGCCGTGATTTCAAATGGCATACGCGTCAGGTGAACTGTTTGCCCGACATATCACCCACCTGCCAGGGGTCTGGCCAACATCAGACAGTACCTGATCGCCAGTGCGGGGCGGTACATGGGTTCATGACCGCGGGCAAGCCTAAATCAAGGTTTAACGTGTTCCGGGATCACAACGGGTAACGCACCGGCAACGCCAGGCCAGTGGCCGGAAAGGTTGAGGACAGGTAAAATAAACCTCGTTTCCTAAAGATCAGTCATGTGCGATTCTAGCCGAGTCTCATTCAGGTCTAGGATGCCATGGCCTGGTGTCCATTTAGGTTAGGTGCTCAATAATAATCGTGACGTTGAGCTGTTGGCTTACAGACTATTGGGTTGATCATTGAGAAAATTTCGGCGCCCGGTAGACATGTTGTACTCTCAGTAAATCAGAATGATGTTCGTGGCTAAAGGCTATTGAAATAACATTTTTAAAGTGACGCAGGAGAGAGTATGAGTTGGCAGAAGTTTCACCCGGATAGCCTTGCGTGGCGTGAGAGTGAAAATCGACAAGAAAAACTGATTACTGAAGAACCTTCAGGCCTAAAGCAGGTCATGTTCAGCAGTGGCGCAACCTTTAATAGTGCATCCACCACTTATGGTGTGCTGTTGCTCGTCGTCAGTGGTGGGCTGCAGTTGGACGATGGTCAGGAAGTTAAAAAAGAAGACCTGCTGTGGATTCCCGCTCACACGGAAAAGGCAACCGTCACTGGTCGCTGTCTGGCGGGTACCTGTATCTTTGAGTTGCAGGTTAGCTCCCCGTTGGGGCCAGCGGAAGTCACCCTGATTAAAAAACAAGCGTTCGCGTGGCAGTCGTTCGATGATCCTGCAGGTAGACCAACACAACCGGTCCAGGTCTTGATGGAGGGAAATCTTTCCATCCTGCGCACACGTTTTGTACCGGAATACACTGCCGGTGATCACTGGCATGACTTTGACACCTGGTACTTTATCACCGATGGCGACATGCGCTTCGGGCACGAGGGCGTGTACAAGACGGGTCAAGTGAGGCAGGTGACAGGTGGATACAGCTATGGCCCGGAAGAACCCGGTGACGATGGCGTTGAGTTTGTATTGGTGAGTGTTGGCGGGCCCGTTATGCTTCACTGGGCAGATCTGGAGCCAGCGCCAAGGGGACAGTTACAGTAGCCGGTTGTTTTCCGAGGTGGTTATAAAACGCTTTTCGCCAAGGATTTCTCCAAGGCCCGCAAAGAATAAGCCTAAGTTCAGGCGTTTTCTGACCTTACAAAAATCAGTCATTAAGATGACAAAGGCATCACCTTTGTATGCAGTTTTTTACATTTAAATGACTACACTTAACGTCAACGAAATCACGACAGACCCTGTATGACTCATCAAACCACCCATGTTCTGCCTTGCGGCTCAGCTTCATGGATTCCGTACAGATTACCGGGTGGTTTGAAGCGCCGCGATCAATACCGCGCCAGGAAGAAAGTGGAATGAAACCATGAGCCACGACTTTAGGACGATTGAAGTTTACCCAGCAGAATGAAGCAGAATTCGGAGGAGTAACATCCCAACAACATCAAATATTGTCGCCCTTCGCAACGACTTGTATCGTGATGTGCAACAAAGCCTGCCGGTTAAGCGTGGCGCGAAAGATAACCGAAGTGAAATCCGCGTAGCTTCCTGTGAACTCCTGTTTGTCCAGATCACGCAATCAAGCAAAAAGAATTTGATTGGCAAAACAATGGCGTGCAAGGCAGTCAACGCATCTGCCCATAGCATCATGTTTCTTGTAGAGGGTCTTATTCCTGTCGGTTGTCTGCTTGACCTTTGGGTTGATGACCTATCCCGCCTCGGACAATATTTCCTTTCAGGTGCTGTCTGCCGGACCCAGAAAGCAGGCACAGTTTCCAGGTTGATCGGGGTCAGGCTACAGGAGGGACTTGCGACAGACATCCAGCGCTGGAAAGACGTCCATTAGCCTTTGTAGTCAACTTCAATATTTTCGACCACGGCTCGCCTCATAGCTTCCCGAGTTCCAAACCTTTCACTATGGATAGACTCCACCTTCATCGGTCCACAAATAGGTGATGTCACCGACCCACTTCTGGTTCGACTCAGATATACAGAACTCTTGTTGTAACAAATTCGCCGCTACCGGCAGTTGATGAAGTGAATTCATCGTCCCCTTGAACTTCTTTGCCGCCTTTGCACGCAAACCCTGCTGCATCAGGTTTCTAACAACGGTCTTGCGATCGCAGACATGTCTTGCATCAGCCAGCTAGAGCGCCAGTCGTCATGATTTATCTCCGCTGTATATATTAATCGCTTAGCACGGATCCCAACATTAGTGGGCAGGATCATTGCGTCTGACGCAGTAAAAATTGGGGATCCGGGTTTTCTAGAGATTGCCATAGCAAGGAATTACTAATAGTC
>DTZW01000207.1:4266-23651 GCA_012961165.1 Gammaproteobacteria bacterium
AATGTTCTGCCTTGCGGCTCTGCCTCATGGATTCCATACAGGTTACCGGGTGGTTTGAAGTTTACGAAGCAGAATAAAGAGGAGTAACATGCAAACGACATCAAATATTGCCGACCTTCGCAACGACTGGGAGAGTGATGCGCAACAAAACCTGCCGGTTGAGCCTGGCTCGGAAGATAACCGAAGTGAAATCAGGGTGGTTTCCCGTGAGTCCCTGTTTGTCCAGATCACCCAATCAAGCGAGAAGAATTTGATTGGTAAAACAATGCCGTGCATCGCAGTCGACACATCTGGCCATGGCATCAAGTTTCTTGCAGAGGATTTTATTCCCGTCGATTGCCTGCTTGACCTGTGGGTTGATGACCTATCGCACCCCGGAAAATATCTCCTTTCAGCTGATGTTTGCTGGACCCGGAAAGCAAACGAATTTTCCACGGTGATCGGGGTCAGGTTACAGGAAGGGCTTGCGACTGACATCCAGCGCTGGAAAGACGTCCATCAACCATAGAAAACAGCTGAATCAGTGCTGCCACTTTATCATTGGTTTTGGATTAGCCCGGTTTCGAGATTTTAGTGCCAGGGTGAAAATGAATCGCCGCGAAGTACCTGTAACGATATTACAAAAGCCTGAACCGGAGTTCAGTTGTTTGACCTGCAGAGCATTCTGATCCTGCCCACTAAAAGTAGACACGTCACTAAGCGACTCGTTTTGCCTCAAATGCTTCTGAACTAATTTGCCCGTTAGTACCGTGTCGGTGGATTCTATTGTAGTCAACTTCTATAGAGTGTTTTCGCTTGGCATTAGTCGTTCTAGAAAAGACCAGGAAAAATTAAGTGGTGCCCGGGGCCGGGGTCGAACCGGCACTTCCTAACGGAAACAAGATTTTAAGTCTTGCGTGTCTACCAATTTCACCACCCGGGCACGGCGCGTAGTTTAACGACGTCACGCCCTGTTCTCAATCAAACTTCGGGCTACGTTTTTCCTGGAGGGCCGCCACCCCCTCTGCCGCATCGTGACCCATAAAATTAAGCATCTCCAGCGCCAGGCTGGCATCAAAAGCTGGCGCAGCCTGAGTAATCCACAAATTGAGCGCCCGTTTGGTGAAGCTTGCCGCATCCCGCGGTCCGGTAGCAATTTTGGTCGCGGTCTTCATGGCAAAATCCATCAGTTCATCTGCCGGGACAGCTTTACTGACCAGGCCAATCTGGTCTGCGGTCTTTCCGTCGATGAAATCTGCAGTCAGCAGGTAATACTTGGCTTTCGCCAGGCCACAAAGCATTGGCCAGATGATGTTCGCATGATCCCCTGCTGCAACGCCCAGCCGAACATGTCCATCTGTGATTTTGGCCTCCTCGGCCATCAAACTGATATCTGCCATCAATGCAACCGCTAGACCTGCCCCCACAGCGGTTCCGTTGATAGCCGAGATAATAATTTTGGAACACTGGGACATCCGATAGACGAGATCTCCGGCTTCTTTGAACGCGACTTTCATTTCGTCGTAGTTATTCACCATCTTGCTGACCCATGACAAGTCGCCACCGGCTGAAAAAGCCCTGCCCGCACCAGTCACCACCACTACCCTAACATCTGGATCGTCATCAATATCCAGCCAGACCCTGGAAAGAGCGTTGTGAAGCTCTGCGTCTGTTGCGTTCATTTGCTCCGGACGATTGATAGTCATCAACAAAATGCCATGTTCTTTTTCTTCGAACAGCAGATGCTGATATTTCTTATGCCACTCTTTGGTCATGCTGACTCCTTAAAGCATTCGCATGAGTCCTTCTTGCATACAACTCGCAACAAGCACTCCATTAGATGTGTAGATTTCACCGCGAGTATAACCCCGGGCGTTGCTACTTGAAGGACTTTCCAGCGAATACAGCAGCCAGTCACCCACACTTAGCGGGTGATGGAACCAGATGCTGTGATCCAGGGAGGCCACCTGCATATCCTCATGCGCATAGCTACCACGGTGGGGCAAACGTGCCGTTCCAAGCAGCGCCTCATCGGACTGATAAGCCAGTAGCGCCATGTTTAGTAATAACGAGTCCGGCGCCTGACCATTGGCCTTGAACCAAACGTGTTGCTCTGGCGTTTGCGGCACTCGTTCGAGTTTGGCCTTGTAATTCTCAGTGAAGCTCAGGAAGGGCCGCTGTTTTAAACCATCGACCATGGTCTGTTCATCAGGCGCAGAATAAGCAGGCGGGTCCCTTAGTTGATGGGTAACCCCCTTTTCTCGCTTGTGGAATGACACATCCATATTGAAAATAGCTGCACCTTGCTGGATAACAACCACGCGACGAGTGCAGAACGATCGCCCATCGCGAATTCGGTCAACTTCAAATACCGCGGGCACTTTCCAATCGCCTGGCTTCAGGAAATAGGCGTGTAATGAGTGCGGCAGATAGTCGTCGGCGACAGTCCGCGCTGAGGCGATCAGGGATTGAGCGATAATCTGTCCGCCAAAAAGCCGTCTTTTTCTGGCGGGCGGATGATGACCTCGAAATAGATTGTGTTCGATGGTCTCCAGATCCAATAGCTGAATCAGTTCTTCAAATGGTGTCACGAGATTCGTTGCAACCAGTGGCCGAATGAGGTCTCAAGGTTAGACATTCAGCCAAGCGAAAGCCATAATCAATGTGACATAGATCGTGCCACTATCTACCACTTCATGGAAGTCAACGAGATCAACGCAACCACTGACGGCAGAAAACTTCGGAGCGAAGGCAGCAAACGCAGGATCGTTTCGGCCATGCTGGAACTGGTTCGTGAAGGCAGGATGGCGCCTACGGCAGAGGAAGTGGCCAACCGCGCCGAGGTAGGACTAAGAACCGTTTTTCGGCGATTCAAGGATATGGAAAGCCTGTATGCCGAAATGTCGGTGGCGATCAATCAAAAGGTCGAATCTGTAATCGGGGGCTCGACTGATGGCAATAACTGGCAGGACAATCTGTCAAACATGGTTGATCGACGCCTGCAGGTTTACGAAATCATCATGCCTTACCGTGTGGCTGCAGAGGCTCTAAAGTTCCAGTCAACGATCTTGCTGAACCGCCACATGGACATTGTGCGGGACGAACGCCAGCGTTTGCGCACCCTGCTGCCGAAAGACCTTCTGAATGATAGGCCAATGATTGAAGGGCTAGAGGCTGCCCTGTCCTTTGATATGTGGAACCAGCTCCGAAATGACCAGCGGCTTGGGGCCGATGAGGCCGGCGCCGTTGTATCGAGGATTGTCGAAAGCCTTCTGAATACACCCGGATCGTGAAAAGCAGCTAGATTTAGGCTAGACTGCGTTTCGTTAAAAGGTCGGGTAGCCAAGTGGTTAGGCACCGGTTTGCAAAACCGATTACACGGGTTCGATTCCCGTCCCGACCTCCAATACCCCTTGATTATATTGGCCTGTAGACAATCAATCCGCTCCAATCCCACTACAATCCCACTACAATCCCAGTAATGGGGGTCATGGCAGAAAAGCCGCATCCCCCGGGCGCAACTTGCGGCCCCAGGTGCAGTCGCGTCATATGGGAAAAACACTCGTCCTCGATCTTCAATTTTTTAGTAGCCTGAAATCCTGCCACCAGAGTTTCGCCTTGATCCTCACATAGCCAATCACTGAGCAAGCCATCATAATTGGCAATCTGGCAAGCACTATAAAGTAGAGTGTCTAACCCCCTATAAACAGTGGCTTACAGGGATTTTAAGCCAATCTCGCTACAGTGTTATTACTCTGGACAGTAGCGGGTACCATCGTCTTTAGGGTGAGGTGTTTTCTCGTTCATCGTCATTCCTCTTAGGGTTAACAATGAGCAGAAACTATTTGTACACTGCCGTCGCCAAAAACGTCATGGTTGCCTTTGATGGTTGTGACATTCCGTATCGGACCAAAGGTCTGGCCATTGGTATGATGTCCTTTGTTGGTTATGCGCCAGATATATATCTGCCATTGGTGAATGGGCTTCTACTCGAACGCTTTCCCGGCAAACTCGGATATCGTTATTATTTCAGCGGCATCGTTTTGATGGGGTTTTGGGGTACGCGGGCCGCCTGGTATTTGATGATAAGAGCATCAAAACGACGGCTGGTCGCGTGAAGAAAACGCAGATTGATTGAGAGGAGAGATTTACCCAAATGAATTTAATTTTGACAGTTGCTATCGCGGCAACCTTACTCACATCGGTCTGTATCGTGGCCCGTTGGGGAAACATGACCTGCAAAGGAACCATGCCGGTCTCACCCTTTACCTTTTATGCGATTCTGTTTACTTCAGGCCTGGACGTGGGGTTAATCATGTTCCCTCTCACGGAGTTCCCGGTTTACGAGTTGGATGCGGCTTATAATTTCACCAATCCACTGGCAGTGGAATTTGGTTTCTGGGGATTTTTGGTATGGGCCTTCTATTTCCTGACGACATTCTATTTTTGTGTTGTGGAGCCGCGTGTAAAAATATTTGAACTTCCTGCAGTTCGTTATGTGAACAATCTGGTGGTCATCGCAACCTGCGCCTTTACCGGATATCTGTTTCTTAGTTATCTGCCCACTTATATTGACGGCATCAATGCATTTTTCCAATACGGTTTGGTGGGAATTGTCGTGCTGTTTGCTGTGTTATCCAGCAGTGATGTCAAGTATGTGAAAATCCTGAGTGTCTCTTCCACCTGGCTTTTCTTTCTGCTGATTGCCGGTATGTGGTTCATGTCCAGCATGGGTATCAGTGGTTTTGCTGAAAATCTCGTTGAATTGGGCGGGTACTTTCGCAACATACGTAGATTTGTCTCACCTATAACAGATACACATGCTTTCTATCTCTTCTGGTGGTTTGCCTGGAGCATCATGATTGGCCAATTTGTTTCGCGTTTTCTTGGTGCCCAGAAGGTGTGGCATCTGTTGATTGCTCTTTTAGTCATTCCATCCATCCCGATTGCCGTGTGGTTTTCGGTGCTTTACTACTACCATACTAATGCCATTGAGATTAGCGGCATGATTAAGCTTGCCATGGTGATCGTCGGTATTATCTTTGTTATTAACTCCCTGGATTCATTGATTCGACTGTATACGGTCAACATGAAACTAACGGCAGATCGCGTTGGTAGAATGTACTACGTGCTGGGGAACTGGGCTGCCATGTTCGGGCTGATACTTCTATATCAGTTCACCCCTTTCAAAATTGAATGGGTTGGGCTCATTGTTATTGGCATTTACATAGCGGTTTATGCACTTCTGGTTGTCAGGCGTAAATTGCTTCTGACGCCCGCTACCCCAAATTGAGCCAGCAGCCAGATTACGTTGCCCGGGTTGATGGTCGAGCATAGAATAGTTTCCCAGCCCCTCATTAGCAGCTGATTTTCAATCTTATGAGACATCTGTTACTTTCGCGTCCACCCGGGTTATCGATCTAAATATGAGTTCACAAACAGAAGAAACAGGCTCCCCTCAAGCGGCAATGAAGCACGCCTCACAATTGCTGGAAGCTGATCCGGTTCTTGCGGTTGAGCAGTTACAGGCAATCCTGGAAGCAATCCCGAATCATGGACCCGCTTTATTACTACTGGCCATCGCCAGGCGGCGATTAGGGCAACCACAGGCGGCGCTGGAAATTCTGGTACCTTTAATAGAGGTACAGAAAAACGTCTCAGCAGCACATTTCGAGCTGGGGCTTACCCAGGCTGCACTCGGACGGGGTGATCAGGCTATCCTTGCACTACGCAGAGCTGTGAAGTTGAATCCAAAACATCCACTGGCCTGGCGGCATCTCGCCGATCACCTGATGGCCATTGGCGATACGCAGGCGGGCGATGAGGCTTACGCCCATCATATTCACTGCTCAACGCAGAACCCGAGGTTGCAGCGGGCGGCGGCTGCAATGGTTAAAAACGACATGGCGACGGCAGAAAGGTTGTTAAAAACACACCTGAGCGAGACGCCTACCGATGTACCAGCAATCAGAATGCTGGGCGAGGTTGCTGTCAGATGTGGACAAAATAACGATGCTGAAAATTTATTCTTGCGGTGTCTACAGCTTGCCCCAAGCTTTGCATCCGCTCGTTATAGTTATGCTGTCTTGCTGCATCGACGAAATAACTCCGCGGAAGCGCTGGTAGAGGTTGAACGTTTGTTGCTGGATGATCCGAATTCTCCAAGCCATCGCAACTTATGTGCCGTCGTGCTTAGTCGGATTGGTGAGTATGATCGTTCCATTCAGTTTTATGCGCGGCTGCTGGATGAGTACCCGGGTAATGCCAAAGTTTGGCTCAGTTACGGGCACGTGTTGAAAACTGCAGGTCAACAGCAGACCTGCATTGACGCTTATCGCCAGAGTATCAACATTAACCCCTCTTTTGGAGAAGCCTACTGGAGCCTGGCTAATCTGAAGACTTTTAGATTTACCGAGAATGATCTCGAGGCTATGCACCAGCAAGTTTCAAACACTGAGCTCGATAATGAAAATCGTCTGCATTTTCATTTTGCTATGGGGAAAGCCTTTGAGGATACAAAGGATCATGCGCAAGCCTTCGAGCATTACAAGAAAGGCAACGAAACTTACAGTGAAGAGATTAACTATAATGCTGATCTCAACCACAAGCGAATTCAGAGCCTGAAAAAGCAGTTTACCCCAGACTTTTTTGCGGCCAGGACTGATTCAGGTACGGATAAACACGACCCAATATTTATTGTTGGCATGCCCCGGTCGGGCTCCACACTGCTCGAACAAATTCTCTCCAGCCACTCTGCTGTGGAAGGCACCACTGAATTGCCGGATATTATTAGTATGGCGAAAGTGCTGCGCGAGGAGGCAGGTTCAGGTGAAATTGCGGTATTTGCCGAAGTGCTTGCATCGAAGAGTAGTGAAGAACTCCGTCAGATGGGAGAGCATTATCTGGAAACAACGCGTGTGCATCGCAAAACCGACAGTCCCTTTTTTATCGACAAGATGCCCAACAACTTTTTGTACATTGGTCTGATCCATTTGATATTACCCAATGCAAAGATCATTGATGCCAGACGACACCCATTGGGCTGCTGCTTTTCCAACTTCAAACAATATTATGCCCGTGGCCAGAGTTTTAGTTACGCATTATCCGATATGGCGCGCTTTTATCGTGATTACGTGGAATTGATGGCACATTTTGATGAAGCCCTGCCAGGCAGAATTCACCGTGTGCACTATGAGAACACAGTTGCGGATATCGAGTCGGAAGTCCGCCGAATGCTTGACTATTGTGGCTTACCCTTCGAGCCTGGCTGCCTGAAGTTCTTCGAAAATGCCCGTCCTGTTCGCACAGCAAGCTCAGAACAGGTGCGCCAGCCGATCTACCGGGAAGGAACAGAACAATGGCTAAATTTTGAGGCGTGGCTTGATCCGCTGAAAATCGAGCTGGGAGACGTCCTTGAACTCTATCCTGAGGTACCAAATTACTAGAGGCGGACGGATGGTCTCCTGGATAATTGGGTCGTGTTGGATCAATTATCAGGGCATTTTGGCCAGAGTTGGGCATTTGATCTGCATTAAATAGCTAAATGTGCTAATTTGGCGCCTCCCTATCGCGTAATGAGCAATAGCGCTTGTGTGTAAACAACTGCAGCCGCAAGTCGTTAGGCTGTGGAAATTGCAAAAAAAAAGGACTTAGTTAATGTACCGACCCCGTTTGAGGAACTTACCATCCCGTTTCATCGAAACCCCGCTGGCAGCGGCCATGTTATTACTCAGTCCTGGTCTGGCAGCAGCTGCAGATGACGCAAGGGCCATCGAAGAGGTAGTCGTTACCGCCCAAAAACGCTCTGAGAACATGCAGGATGTACCAATCAGCATCGTTTCACTGGGTACCGACGCACTTCGTGAAAGAGGCATCAAAGATTTTATTGATTACACGCAAGCATTACCTAGTGTCGCCATACAAAAATCAGTTGCAGGCGCCGGAACCAATCTGGTTTACATGCGTGGTATTGCTACTGCAGGTGATGGCCAGTCGAGTACTTCTCAGCCTAGCGTTGGCATGTATCTGGACGAAATGCCCATTACAACCATCCAGGGGAATCTGGATATTCACATGTATGATATCGCACGTGTGGAATCGCTTAACGGGCCACAAGGTACGCTTTATGGTGCAAGCTCACAGGCTGGAACGATCAGGATTATAACCAACAAACCAGATTTATCTGGATTTTCTGCCGGTTACAGCATCGAAGGCAACATTGTTGATAATGATGATGCAGGCTATGTGGCAGAAGGCTTTGTTAATATTCCTCTCAGTGACACTATGGCCATTCGCCTGGTGGGTTATTCCCGATCTGATGCGGGTTATGTCGATAATGTCAGGGGAACCCGAACCTATCCCGGTCGGGCTGGCACAACGCTTGATGACATCACTAACGACAACGCAAACGTCGCAGAGGATAACTACAACACGTACGAGACAGTCGGTGGTCGTGCCGCACTTAAAATTGATTTAAGCGACAACTGGACTGTGACGGGCACCGTGATTGCTCAGCAGTCCGAAGGTGAAGGTTCATGGGGTGAGGATCTAAGCAGTTTTGTCTCGGGCGAAAATGAGGTTACCCATTTTCAAAATGAGTTTACGGATGACGAGTGGTATCAGCTTGGCGTGACGATTGAAGGCACAGTCGGTAGTTTTGATGTCACATT
This sequence comes from Gammaproteobacteria bacterium, assembly GCA_012961165.1. Lineage (GTDB taxonomy): Bacteria > Pseudomonadota > Gammaproteobacteria > Pseudomonadales > Azotimanducaceae > UBA9659. The sequence continues at coordinate 12,915 of DTZW01000207.1, forward strand.
CACCACTTCCTATATGGATCGTGAGTTTGAAGGTTCCTTTGACTATTCAGACTACTCGTACTGGTATGACACCATCTATACCACTGGGTACTACGCCGATTTGCGTTTTGACAATACCGGCGCTCGAGTTGCACCTAATGCGTTTTTCCCTGATGCCGGTACCCGAAATATGCCGGGTGACTATTTCACAAATGACGACGCCTATACAAAACACAGCACGGAGTTACGCATCAGTTCCTCAGCGGAAAACCGTTTACGGGGAATGGTGGGCTTGTATACCTTTAAACAGGAGCATGACTTCTATCAGGCATTTAGAGCCGACGGTCTTCCCGATGTATTGCTCATGAATGCCGGTGAACCGGGGGCCCAGCAGTTCCCCGACACAGTTTATCTCAATAGTTATGACCGAGAAGATACCGACGAGGCTATATTCGGCACCCTAAGCTACGACATCACAGATGAGCTGGAAATCACCGTGGGTGCACGATTCTTTAGACCAGAAGTGACGGTTAAAGGGTTCTTTGGGTTTGGTCAGGGTTTCACCCCGCAATGGTCAAGCAACGGTGAGAATAAATGCATCACACAGACGGACTATAAAGATGCACCTTGCCTGAATGTTGACAAGGGTATCGATGAAAGCGAACACATCGGACGCGTAAACCTGACCTGGTCAATTTCCAACGATCACATGGTTTATGCAACCTGGTCTGAGGGTTACCGTCCAGGCGGTATCAATCGGGCTCCCGCTGCAACCGAGTACGTTTCAGACTTCCTGACCAACTATGAGTTCGGCTGGAAAACCATGTGGGCTGATGGCACTTTCCAATTCAATGGCGCTGTTTTTCAAGAAGACTGGGAGGACTTCCAGGTCTCCTTTGTTGGCGCCAACGCGATTACTCAGGTTAACAATGGCCCCTCGGCAGACGTAACTGGGCTTGAGACACAGATGCTCTGGCGACCGACAAACGCTCTGGAAATATCCGCGTCGTTTGCCTGGATTGATTCTGAACTGAATGGCGATTATTGCGTGGGATGTAATAGCGATGGGTCGTCCTGGGCACCATCGGGCACTCAACTGCCTGTAACTGCCAAGTTCAAGGGCAATGTATTGGCGCGTTATAACTTTGTAATGGGTGGATTCGACTCATATCTGCAGGGTACGCTGTCCCATGAAGGGTCGCGCGGATCAAGCCTGAACGTGGCTGATAACGAGATCAGGGGTGATGTTCCTTCCAGCAATCTGGTTGATCTGTCGGCTGGTATTCGACGTGACAACTATTCGATTGATCTGTTTGTTAAAAACGCCACCGATGAGGATGCTGCGCAGTTCCTGACTTCGGGATGTGCAACCGGAACTTGTGGTACCCAGAACTATGGCGTAAGGCATAGACCACGTACCATTGGACTCAGGTTTACGCAGGATTTCTGATTGTCTGCCTGATGTGAGCTGAAGAGCACACAAAATAAGGGTATCTGACCATTTGACTGGTCAGGTACCTTTTTTTTGCGGCAAATTTGATGCCGCCAAGGAGATGTTATTCAGTGGCGGTGTTAACCCACAGCGGATTGCTGTATGCGCTCTTGCCTTCCAGGTCCTCAACAACCATGCTAAACCAGGTGTCCTCCTGCGGTGTGGCCTTAAAACTCACCGCTGTTAGATCGACAAGGCCCGCTAAGTTTTGGGTCTGTGATACCTGTCCCTGTTCGATCAGCTGGACACTTTTTAAGCCATTAACTGCCTGCACCGAAAAGTTGAGTATAAGTTGAGTCCCTGCTTGGTGGTCAAGCTCCTCGCCAAACATCCGCTCTGGGTAAATCAGCGGGCCAAGCGATGCATAAGCATGCCCCTGGTGTAGCGCCTCAACAAATCGCGCAGGGCTCAAATCCCCCTCCGAGGATAGGAATTATAACAGGGCTTTTCGATCGAAAGTCTGAGTATCGAATTAGATCGGTTGCCTACTGATAGTTTTGTGGGTCCAGGCCCATAAGCCATGAATATCTCTGCATTATCCGGGCGTTGTCTAACCCACCTGTTTTGCTATGCTGGCGACTCACACAACACCAGGCCGGTCATTTCCCATGACCAAAAAACAAATATTTTGGAGTCACTACGGTGTAGCAAGGTTAAATGTTCCTTGCAGTCCAGCATCGATACGGCCAAGTCCCCCAGGAGATTAGATTGCATAATTTGACCATTGAAACGCCTGTAACTGATCGCATGGATGTGATCGAACCACTGGTTCGAACCGGCAGCGTCCTGGACATGGGTATTGTCGATTCACGCAGAGGCAAGCGCGACACCGGAAGCCAGCTGAAAACCAAGACAGCCACATCTCTGTTCAGGAAAATTTGCGATCAGAACCCGGACACACTCGGCGTCGATATTGATGCCGAGGGTATCGAGATTTTGAACAAACATGGCTTCAATACTCGCCACGAAAATGTCATCACCATGGATCTTGGGCAAACGTTCGATACCATTGTCGCGGGAGAATTGATTGAGCACCTACCCAACCCGGGTACCTTTCTGGAAAACATGTCGCGGCATCTAAAACCTGACGGCACACTGGTGATCACCACTCCGAATCCTTTTTACTCAAAACAGGCCTGGAAAATCTGGCGTCATAGCCAGCCTTCTGTTCACGAGGAACATACCTGTTGGTTCGACCCAATCACGCTGAATACCCTCTGCCAGATGTCCGGGTTAAGAGTTGATAAAATCTACTGGGTGCAAAAAAAGAAAAGCTTCCTTAAAACATTACCTGCGCGTTTCCGCGGCTATTTTTCGCATTCATTTATTGTCCTGGCAAAACGCGCTTAACATATTTTCTAATAGACTTAATTGCCCGCCACCGCTTTCATAGTCGCCCTCGGGTTCGCTGGTGTCTAGCCTCTGGGGTGGAGGTTATAGTAGGGTATAAGCCCCTGAAGCGAGAAAACCCCAATGCGTTTGATCAGCTTTTTGGTTTATATACCCCTCCAAATTGCGTTCATTCCCCTGGCTATCGTAGGCGTTGTCCTGGTTGCTTATCGGCAGATGATAGTGAGTAAAAAGATGGGCATTTCTCAGACAGCTATCGAGGTGATAAATGGTCGCTGGACAATGCACGTTTTTGGCCTCCGCAACGATGTAGCCACAGCCAATCTCGCGGCTAAATTACCAAACACCTCTATCTTTGGCCTGTGGCTTGTTATTTTTCCCCTTTGGGTAAAATATAAAATTTCTGGAGAACTCTTCTTATATCCACGTATCCCCGATTCGGGTGCGGAAAATTTAAGCGATCTTTTCATAACGCGCACGCTGTATTTTGACAGGATCATTGAATCCGCGATCGGCACGATCGATCAGTTCGTCTTAATGGGGGCAGGATACGATACCCGTGCCTATCGAGGAGTGAACCCACACCAGATGACGTTTTTCGAATTGGACCAGCCTGATGTGCAGGCTCATAAGCTGGAAGCGCTAGCAAATGCGAACATATCCTGCGATCACGTCCATTTTATTAGCGTTGACTTCACTCGGGACAATGTTTTTGAAAAACTGGCCGAAGCTGGATACGACCCTGCCAAAAAGACACTCTTTCTGTGGGAAGGTGTCACCCTTTATCTATCGGAGGCTGAGGTCCGGAAAACCATGCGGAGCGTCAGCAGCCACGCTTGCAAGAACAGTATCCTGCTGGCTGATATCTACGCCAATCGCATGCTAAATATTGCCAAGAGCGCTGTTGGCAAGCAGGTAATGGACTATACAAGTGAGGGATTGGGCTTCGGGTTGGACCTGAATACGTCCTGGAAGGACGTCTTGTCGGGGTTTGTCGAAAGCGAATCCCTGTCGTTGGGCGAAGCTATTTTCATGGGCAGTGACAGCGATAGCGGCCCTTTCATGGTTGTTGTCGAAATGAGGTGCTAAAGAAAACCTGGCCTGGTGTTAGGCCAAGCATCCCACTATCCCAACGCGTCTTATTTAGCTTCCCGCTAAAGGGTCAAATAACGAGCCCTTCCCTTGGCGGTCGCATCAGTGATCAAAATTGAGTCGAAACTATTCTCCGCTAACACCTTCAACAGGTTCAGACTAGTTTTAGTATTACCAGGGGATTTCTCGATTGCGGAAGCCATTTGTTAGCTTTGATTTTTAGCTGTGTTGCCGGTTGCTACCGGTGCGGTATAGGGGTATATACCTATATGGGTCTCGTTGATCTTCACGCTGGCGAGGATGGTCGATCAAAGATCATTCAAATGACCGTAAAGGGGCTCAACACTTACTGTAGCGGTAGGCCTCTCTGGGAAAAATTCAAACTGAAATAACCGACAAGCTGGGCCAGGAAAATCCTGGTGTATTAAACGCACAGCTGACTCAGCTAACCTCACACAAGATAGCGGCCCATGCCTAACCCATTCCCTAAGGAATACATATGAGTGAAGCGACCAACACCACCTATTCTGTTTGTACGATCTGTGACATTGGCTGTCAGCTGCGTACCGAAGTTGCCGATGGGAAAGTAAAACGAGTTATCGCACATGACAATCCGATGCTCGCCGGAAATATCTGCTACAAAGGAATTGCCGCCGCGGATATCCACAATCACGCTGACCGACTCAAGGTACCGCTGAAGCGGGTCGGCGAAAGGGGTGAAGACAAGTGGCAAGAGATTTCTTATGAACAGGCGATGGACGAAATCGCTGAGCGGCTTGGCAAGGTGGTGGCCGAGCATGGTCCTGAGGCACTTGCGGTTTCAACGTCAGGCTGGAATACACAGTCGACCCACAGCACCGACCGACGGTTTATGAACCTTCTGGGCTCGCCGAACTGGATCAGTGGCGTTGCGCTGTGCGCAGGGAACACCGCAGCGGTCAACAAACTGACCTATGGCTGGTTCCCAATGCCAGACTGGAGCAGCACCAACTGTATCGTGCTTTTTGGACACAACCCTCGCAAGCACTCATGGACTCCAATCTTTAATTCGATTAACGCAGCCCGGAATCGTGGCGCCAAAGTGATCGTACTGGACCCCCGGGTGTCCGATCAGGCCGAAACGGCGGACCTGCACCTTCGCCTGCGAACGGGCACTGATGCGGCGATGTGCCTGGGTTGGCTGAAAGTCATTTTTGATGAAGAGCTTTATGACAAGGATTTTGTTGCAAGCTGGTGCACAGGATTCGAACAACTGCGCCAGCGCGTAGATGAGTACCCACTTGAACGTGTCGAAGAGATCACTGGCGTAGATCGGGAACTTATCGCAGAAGCCGCCCGAATGTACGCTAGCGCTAATGGCGCGGTCATCCCCTGGACCCCAATCACCGATCAGCAGATTTCTTCCACCTCGGCGATTCGACTACATTCAATACTGCGAGCCGTTACCGGCAACCTTGATGTTGTGGGTGGCGAAACACTGGGCGGCTTCAATCCTAACTATATTCCTGAATCTGAAATAGGCATGCATGACGCCCTTTCTGATGAGCAAAAAGCCAAACAACTAGGGTTCGATGATCATCCCGTGTTTACCTACCGCGTGGCAGAAAAGCTTAAAAAAGAGACCGAAAAAGTCTGGGGCTATCCCTACGCAGATCTTGTGATGGGTTGCCAGATGGCCAATCCGACCAACGTCTTTCGGGCGATGGCAAACAGTGACCCCTACCCTATCAAGGCATTCTTTGCGTTAGGTAATAACGCACTAATGAGTTACCCGAACCAACACCAGGTTCTGAAAGGAATGATGAACCAGGACCTGATCGTTGCGCATGAAATCTTTATGACACCCACCGCGATGCTCGCCGACTATGTATTGCCAGGCGATGTGTTTACAGAAAGAAATCATATCGCCGATAGCTGGAGCTGGACTACCAGACTGACGCTGTCCCAGAAGGCCGTCGAACCGCCCCCGGAGGCTTCCAGCACCTATGAGTTCTGGCATGATCTGGCCCATCGTATGGGGTTCTCTGAACAGTTCCCGTGGAAGACGCTCGATGACATTTTGGACTATCGCCTGTCGCGATCCGGGCGCACTTTTGAAGAGTTTGCGAATACGACGATAATGGAAGCACCAAAGCCGGAGTTCAGAAAGTATAAAAAACGAGGGTTTGCAACGCCCTCGGGAAAGGTCGAGCTTTACTCCAGCATTCTTAAAGATCTTGGCTTCGATCCGCTGCCTTATCACCGGGAAGGACCTGCTATCTCCGATGACTACCCTTACAGGGTATTTACCGGGGTCAGGGAGGATTCTTTTTTCCAAACCGGTCAAAGAAATATCAAGGTACTGCGCGATCGCGCCCCCTCACCCAAACTGTTCCTGCATCCAGAAGATGCGGCGCGGGAAAACGTCCAGGATCACGATTGGGTCAGGCTGGAGACGGCGCATGGCGCTGTGACCGCAAAAATACTGGTCCAGGAGTCCATGAAGTCTGGGCATATACGAGTACCACACGGTTGGTGGTATCCGGAACTCAGATCCAGCGAACATCTTGCGGGTGCATTCATCTCGAGCGATGCGGTTCTGTGTTCCGACGAAGAGGAGTTTCTTGATTACGAACAGGGAGTACCTCACTTTAAAGGCTTTCCCGGGAGAATTGTGAAAATCGATACCCCCCAGAACCTGTCGGAACAGACGCTCAACGGCTAGCCAGAGTCCCCCAGAAACGTCAAATAACGAAGCGTTGCTCGATGCTTACCAGCAGCTTTTTCGGCTCTTTTTTGGTGAAGGTTACGGCGCTAAACTATCCTGTTTGGTGAAAAACAGGCCATTTATCAACAATCTGGTTGCCACTAACCGCAAGCAGGTCGCCGAACTGCAGCATGACAAACTCACTTTGGGTAGGACGCATGAACATGTAGTCGTCCACCTGAAGATCAACCGAGGTTGATGTCGCGATCGGACTTTGGTTCGTGCTCTCATACAATGGATCAGCAACGCCTTCTGGCGATACCATCTTTGCCTTCCAGAACCCGCCATAAATATAGTAGAGCCTGCGCATGTTGGGATTCCAGGCTTGCAGGGGTCGTTGCGCCCAGTGGTCCCCGGCAATCTTCAATTCGTCGTACCGTTTTAATATTGGAGTTGCGATGAACAGTGCCGGCGAGTTACCCGCAAGATGGTAGGTATCAAAGTCAGTGGGCTTAACCACACCGGAACCTGCGGACAGATCGTTCATCGTCCTGTCTTTTCTGTAAATGCCAAGTGTATGGCTACCCGCCCCGTTCAGAGTCAGTTTCTCGGCGTCATACCCAGCTTGCCTCACCGTGGTAAGAAATCCCGAATAGACCGACAAAACATTTTTCACTGCAGGATGAGACAGGTTCGCTTCAAGGCCTGTGAGGTGGGGCTCATATCCCATCAACCCGGACAGTTCCAAATGATCCGGCGCACCCCTAATGATATTCAGCATTGACGCCATCACCTCCGAGTTCGGGATACCGCCGCGATGAAGCCCCACGTCTATCTCAAGGTTCACCCGCATCTTGACACCCAGTTCTCGAGCCAGGGAATAATACTGGTTCAATCTTTCGGGTGAGTCGATTAACCACTGCACTTTCGTTGCAGTATCGTATCTTGTCTCATCCACCTTTTTGTAAAAGGTAGATGCAGCGTTTATCGGCATCGGCTTGCCGAGCAGAGAATCTGCTTCTGGAAACTCTTTGGCAATTTCGTTCAGGAAGGGTTGGTGAAAAACCATTAGTGAATTCGTCTTTGCGCGACTCATCACATGCCTGAGCAGAGGCACTGAAGGCAGGGATTTCACCACGACCCGATAGGTCTTATCAGCGCCCACTGATTCAGTGATGAGATCGATATTGGTACTGATTCGATCCAGGTCCAACATCATAACGGGAATACCGGAGCCTTCCCGTTTAAGCAGATCATTCAGGGCCGAAAAATATGCGTCATGTGGCGCGCCTGTATCTGTAGGTCTCCATAGGAGCGCGCCGGTGCCTACCGTAGCAATTCCACCGACCGCACCTAGCAGAACCGAGCGTCTTTTCATCCTAACCACCCACGCCAAATATCTTTCGAAGATGGTGGTTGAGCATTCTTCCCTGGGGATCCAGTTGCTGGCGAATCGACCGAAACTCTTCAAAACGCGGATACAGCTGACTTAATTGCAGCGCGCCCAGGGTATGAATCTTACCCCAATGCGGACGACCTCCGTACTTCCAGAAAATAGGTTCAATAACATCGAAATAGGGCCGGTAGTCCTCAGACGCTACTCGATGAACGGAAATCGCTGCGTGATCTTCGTTGCCTGAACTCATGGAAAGCATCGTGTCATCGCGGGCCACATAGCGATACTCAAGCGGGAAAACAACATCTATTTTCTGTTCCGTAATTGTTTCCAAAATTTCCTGGAGGCAAGCGGCACCGTTGTGAAGGGGTACTGAATATTCCATTTCGTTGAAACGGGTATTCCTGACATTAGTCAGGATTTTATAGGACTCATCAACTATTTCACTGGGCTCAATCTGTTCTGCCAGCGCGTTAACAAGGGGGCCGCGAACGCCTGGCGGCACCTTCATCCATCCCTGCATGATGAGATCGAACCCTGCCTCTTCCTCCGGTGATTGTGGAGGGTTGTTTGTGGGCTCGTCAGTTTCATCCGTGGCCAGTGCCATTGAATAATCCGAATGAACAAGCGGAAATAGCTCAAAATGGCGATGTGTTGATGCCTGTCGATCAAAGTCTTTGAGTAAATCAGTAGTTTTGTCTACCCAGCTCGTTTGTTTTAAACGATAACGCGCGGTGTTCTGCATTGTTATCCGCGTCACTATACCCAGAGCACCCAGCCCAACCCGCGCCGCATCGAACATCTCTGACTCCGAGCGATTAGTCAGATCATGGACCTCTCCACTCGGTGTAATCAATCTCAGTTCCGAGACATACCCGGACAAGCACTTAAAGTCGATACCGGTTCCGTGAGTGGCAGTTGAAGTTGCTCCCGCCAGAGTCTGACGATCAATATCCGGAAGATTTATGGCTGCCTGCCCGATTCGGGCTAACGGCGCGCCCATATCACTCAGGCGAGTCCCGGCCGCAAAGCTTGCAGTGTTTGCCGAACTGTCATAGCTCAAGAGACCCGTCAGTTGATCCAGAACAAGAAGATGACCCTCTGTCGGAACCAAAGGTGTGAACGAATGGCCGGAACCAACGGGCCTAAGTTGACCACGCGTAGAGGCAAGAAAATCTGCAAGTTGATGCTCACTGGAAGGGGAAAACCTTCCTGCCGGGTTCGCAACAACGCTACCAGACCAGTTACGCCAGGGCGTTGCTTGTTGTCCGGGGGGTTGCGCCGCACCCGCACCTGAAACGCCGTATAACGCAGCTAGTACACTACTTGCCAGAAATTTTCTACGCGTCACGTTTCTCATGGCGTGCCTACGGTCATAAATTCAATCAACGCCGCAAAATCATCTTTCTCGCAAGCCATGCAGTACCCAAGTGGAGGCATATTGTTATACCCCTCTATGGTATGTTGTAGCAGCAACTCATTACCCTGCTCCAAACGATCAGCCCAATCATCAAATTTACCAACAATCGGCGCCCCACCAACCCCCGTCACATGACAAAGTGCACAACTATTCATCCAGAGCCGCATCAGTTCCGGGTCTGGTGCTGAAATCGCGGTTGTCTTTACGGGTGCCTCTACGAGTGCGTCATGCTCACCATTTTCACACCCGACACCCATCACAGCAAAAACAATGAGCGTCATAACATGCCAGCGTTTTTTCATTTGGTTCCGTGCGTTACCTGTCATTACCATCATTGCACCGGAATCTTGAAAACTCAATTTAGCCGCGTGCCCTCAGGATGTTTGAACGACGATCTTCCCCGTCGTGATGCCAACCTGGGGCAAGAAAGAGGTAGCGGAGTTTGTCTGCCGGTTTCTCAGCGGCGCTGATATCGTGCCACAGACCCAGGTATTCGCCAGCGGCTACAGCCGCCGGGTTGTAAGTATTGATATTCTTAGTCAGCCCATATTCTACAGGCTCTGCATCGAGTTCCTCGGAAAAGGTGCCAAACATCCTGTCCCAGATGATCAACACCCCTGCATGGTTTCGATCCAGGTAACGAATGTTTGAAGCATGGTGAACACGATGATGTGACGGGGTATTAAACAGCCACTCAATAACGCCAGGCAACTTCCTGACCAGTTCAGTATGCACCCAGAACTGATAAACCAGGTTAAGGGAAATGATCGTGAAGATCATCAGCGGATCAAACCCCAGCAGCGGTAACGGAACCCAAAAAAGGTACTTGTGCATCCGCTCCCCTACCCCCTGTCGCAAAGCCGTTCCAAAATTGAGCTTCACTGATGAATGATGAGGCACATGGCCGGCCCAGAAAACCCGCACCTCGTGGTTAGCGCGATGAAACCAGTAGTAAACGAAATCATCCAGGAAAAACAGCAGGAGCCATGCCCACCATTGTCGTTGAACTACGTCACGCAACGGCGAGAGTTCGTGCAGGTATACGAAGGCAATGAAAGCTGCAAGTTTTGGCAGAAAATCAACGAAGGATGAAAGTACCAGCATGATCATGGAAACGCCGAAATCTTTGGCGGCGTACAGGTTGCGATGTTGACGATGGGAAATTAGGGCCTCGACTACGATGGCCAGAACGAATAGTGGCAGGGCGATGGCTGTGAAGCGGTCGTTGGTGATTTGGGTGATTATCTGGTCGAGTTGCATTAGGGGATTATTGCAGGTTTATGGTTGTTGGGGAGTGCTCGCGAGCAGGAGATCTCTCCACT
>DTZW01000207.1:23678-23979 GCA_012961165.1 Gammaproteobacteria bacterium
AGATGACGGGCTGGGTGGTCGAGATGACGGTAGTGTTCCGTTCTCGTCATTTCGACTGTAGGCGAAGCCGGAACGGAGAAATCTTGTTCCGGGATCTCTCCACTCCGGTCGAGATGACGGGTTGGGTGGTCGAGATGACGAATTGAGGCGGTCGAGATGACGGCCTGGGGCGGTCGAGATGACGGCCTGGGGCGGTCGAGATGACGGTAGTGTTCCGTTCTCGTCATTTCGACTGTAGGCGAAGCCGGAACGGAGAAATCTTGTTCCGGGATCTCTCCACTCCGGTCGAGATGACGGTTTG
>DTZW01000208.1 GCA_012961165.1 Gammaproteobacteria bacterium
AATACCAGGACGTGAAGCGGAAGGTGTTCACCTCGCCATGGATTTCCTGACTGCAAACACCAAGAGCCTGTTGGATTCGAACCTTGAAGACGGCAACTACATTTCCGCCAAAGACAAAAACGTTATTGTGATCGGCGGTGGTGATACTGGAACAGATTGTATTGGTACTTCACTGCGGCACGGCTGCAAATCACTCATTAACTTCGAGTTGCTGCCACGCCCTCCGGAAGAGCGCGCGGCCAACAATCCATGGCCACTGTGGCCAAGAATCTATCGAGTGGATTACGGTCACGCAGAAGCTGCACAGAAGTTCGGTGACGACCCTCGTGTCTATTCGATTATGAGTAAGGAGTTTCTGCAGGATGAAAATGGCAACCTCAGCGGCATCGTCACCGTCAATGTTGACGATCAACTAAAAGAGATCCCAGGCACCGAGAAAACCTGGGAAGCGGACCTCATCATGTTATCAATGGGATTCCTCCAGCCAGAACACTACATCAACGAAGCTCTTGGGATGGAGATAGACGAGCGCGGCAACTTCCGGGCGACCAAAGACGATTTCAAAACTTCTGTACCAAAAGTCTACGCCGCAGCGGACTGCCGAAGAGGACAGGATCTTGTCGTCAGAGCCATCAATGAAGGCCGTGAAGCAGCAAGGGAGATCGACAGAGAACTGATGGGTTCTACCCAGTTACCCTGACAGGGTTACTCACAGAGTCGTAACCCAGCCTCGAGTGTCTCCCTGAGTACACTCACCGGCACATCCTGGACGATCTCGGTCTTTCCAATGCCACCTTCGATCAATACGAACCTCAACCCTTCATCCGTTGCCTTTTTATCCTTCGCCATAAAGGCCAACATGGCGTCCGAGGACACCTCTGAGGGCGCTGCAATCGGCAACCCTGCTCTTTCCACCAACGTTTTTATTCTTTGACTGTCATCAAGAGAACACCGGCCAAGCCTGGCTGAAAGGTCAGCGGCCATCACCATTCCGGCGCCTACCGCCTCACCATGCAACCACTGCCCGTAACCCATTCCGGTTTCGATGGCATGGGCAAAGGTATGGCCAAAGTTTAAAAGCGCCCGTTCCCCCGATTCTCTTTCATCTTGTGCAACGACCGCTGCCTTAATCTTACAGCTGCCCTTAATGGCCCTGATCAGTGCCGCCTCATCCTTTTGTCGCAATTGACCGATGTCTTTCTCCACCACATCAAAGTAATCGGAATCCGCGAGCACGCCATGCTTGATAACCTCTGCCAGCCCCGCAGATAGCTCCCGTTCGGGTAACGTCTGCAACGTATCGGTATCGACATAGACTCCCTTTGGCTGGTAGAAGGCCCCAATCATGTTCTTACCAAGCTCATGATTAACGGCCGTTTTTCCTCCGACCGAAGAATCCACCTGCGATAACAAGGTAGTTGGTACCTGTACAAAAGGAACACCACGCTGGTATGAGGCTGCAGCGTAACCGGCAGTATCACCCACCACACCTCCACCCAATGCGACGATCGTTGTCGACCGGTTGTGACCCTTGGCGAGCAGATCACCGATGATTGATTCCAGTGTCTGCAATGTTTTGAATTGCTCGCCGTCCGGCATCAGGTGCACATCTGTGTCAATCCCTTCGAACTGGTGCAGGACACTATCCAGATAGTGGTCCGCAACCACCTGGTTAGACACGACAAATACCCGCCTACCCTGGATCTTTTCCCGAAGCACGTTACCGGCTCGCAGCAGCCCCGACCCAATACAGATGTCATAGGAATGCTCTCCAAGATCAACGCGAATCTTTTCCATTAGTCTTGTGTTAATCCTTCTTTTTTCAGGTTTTCCAATATCTGCGATACAGCTTTCCTGCTGCTGTTGTCGCCAACGAACACGCGAACATCTGACACTTCCCTATACAAAGGATCACGGTCTTTCTTGATTTTTTCCAGGATCGCTCTTGGGTTGCCATTCTGGAGTAGCGGACGTTTCTTATCATAGGCAGTACGTTTCACCAGCAGCTCGACCGCTGTGTCAAGGTGAACAACAATACCCCGCTCTTTAAGGTAACTGCGATTTTCATCTTTCAGGACTGCACCACCGCCAGTTGCGACCAGAACTCTATCTTCCTGAGTTAATTCATCAAGCACGTGTGACTCGCGTATCCGAAAACCTGATTCTCCCTCTACATCAAAGATCCAGGCAATATTGGCACCCGCACGATGTTCAATTTCCTGGTCACAATCAACGAATCGCAACCCCAACTCATTAGCCAGCATTTTACCAATAGTGGTCTTCCCAACACCCATTGGACCGACTAGAAAAAGTCGCCGGGGTCTGGAAACGTGAATACGCATAAAATTAAACTAGAGATGACGAGGTCATCCCCACAAGTTATCTGGACGTTAGTGAATCACGAATCAGACGAGGCGTGATGAAAATAAGGAGTTCCTGTTTGTCATCCTGCTTAGTCTTGCTTCTGAAGAGACTTCCTAACCAAGGCAGGTCACCCAGGATTGGCGTCTTCTCCACACTCTCTGACACAACTGTCTGGAAAACACCGCCAAGCACAATGGTCTCACCATTGTTAACCAGTACCTGGGTCTTAATCCTATTGGTCTTGATACTCGGTATACCAGCAAACACGGCACCAATTGAATCCTGGCTTACCTCCAAATCCATGATAATCCTGTCATCAGGTGTGATCCTCGGCGTCACCGTAAGGCCCAGTACCGCATCAATAAACTGAGTGGCGGTCGCGCCACTGGAGGACGCTTCCTGGTAAGGAATCTGGTCACCCGATTCAATCGTCGCCTCCTGCTTGTCGGAGGTGATGACCTTCGGACGGGCAATTACTTCACCTCGACCTTCGGTTTCCAGTGCACTAAGCTCCATATCAAGAAGATAGTCTTCACCAATAATGCCAAATGCAAAACTTGACGCATTACCAGGTGCTGGCAGGTCTACAATCAGGTTATCTTCCTGTGAATAGGTAAGCCCCCCTCCCGCGGTGATGGAATCACGAATCTCACCAATTGTGGTCAACGAGCCTCCAAACTGGGTATTAATATTACCATCATCGTAACTACCGTAACCCAATGTACCCCAACGGACACCAAGAGACTCGCCAAAGCTCGAAGTTGCAGTAACAATACGCGCCTCGATAAGAACCTGGCGGACTGGTACATCAAGTCTATCCAGCACTTCACGGAACTTATTAATCCGATCAATAGTTTCAGTAATGATAATTGCGTTGGTCCTCTCATCAACAATGACCGAACCACGTGCTGAAACAACACCTTCCCCGCCACTTTCTCCGGCGCCCTGGAACAGGCCGAAGATTTCCGCTGCACTGGCGTACTTCACTTCAATAAATTCTGTTCTTAACGGTGCCAGCTCAGATATCTGTTGCCTGGACTCCAGCTCCATCTGTTCACGGGCCGCCAACTCGGCTGCCGGCGCGATCATCAGGACATTACCTACGAGCCTCTTGTCCAGACCTTTGGTCTTCATAATGATTTCAAGCGCCTGGTCCCATGGAACGTTCTTCAATCGAAGCGTAATCCGACCGGACACTGTATCGCTTGCCACGAGATTCAAATCTGTAAAATCTGCGATCAACTGAAGAACTGAACGAATCTCAATGTCCTGAAAATTCAAGGACAGTTTTTGTCCCTTGAAACGGAATGCCTGGTTAGAAGATTCAAGGTCCGCAGCGGACATCGGCTTAACTTCAAGGGTGAAAACGTTGTCGGCTTGATAAGCCAGGTAGTCAAAATCTCCTGACGGCTCAATGACCATCACGGTATTGCCATTTTCCGGCATCGAATCAACCGTTATCACCGGGGTGGCAAAGTCAGTCACGTCCAACCGACGCTGAAGTCTCTCTGGGATAATCGTGTTGGCAAACTCGACTTTGATGTTTCCACCTTCACTGGTCACATCAACGCCAACACCAACATCAGACAAACGCACGATAACGCGTCCTTCGTC
>DTZW01000209.1:0-348 GCA_012961165.1 Gammaproteobacteria bacterium
AAACAGAATACCGCCATCACCTGTAATGCAGATCACCGGGCGATCAGGTGCGGCGACCTTGGCGCCGATTGCGGCCGGCAGACCATAACCCAGCGTGCCGTATCCGGTGGCGGAATTGAACCAGGACCGGGGCTGGGGAGCTTCATAAATGTGATTGCCGGTATAAACGGGCTGGGTGGAATCGCCGACCACGATTGCATCATCAAAGGCTGCCGTAATGGCATCCAACCAGGGTTTATGTACTGACGTCCATCCACTGATTTCTGCTTCGCTTTCCTTACGTACCGCTTGTGCTTTCTTGGCACCTGCCTTCGTATCAATCTGGACCCCCCGTTCGCCCAGTGCCAC
>DTZW01000209.1:373-3977 GCA_012961165.1 Gammaproteobacteria bacterium
GGGCAGCCAGGGCGAGCGCCGCATCACTGGTGATGGCAAGATCAGGCCGGTAATTGCGTGCGGTCTGGTCCGGTTCGATATCGATACGGATCAGCTTGCCGGACAGGGAGAGCATGCCGTGGCGGTAAATATCATAATCCGTTTCGCCCATTTCCGTGCCCACAGCCAGCACCACATCAGCTTCCGCCAGAAGCTTGCGCATGGGCGGATAGGGGATGTAGGAGCTGCACGACAAGGCATGGCCCGGTGGCAGCACGCCCTTGGCGTTGCTGGTGAGCGCTGTGGGGGCACCCAGCCGTTCGACCAGGGCCTGTGCTTCCTGGGCCGCATCCACCGTGCCGCCGCCTAAGAGAATAACCGGAGATTTCGCATCCGCGAGCCAATCGGCGGCTTGGGCGATGGCTGATGGTGCGGGCCCGGGCCGTGATGCATACACAGCCACGCCCCTATTGATGCCTTCCGAGGGTCGGGCAAAGATATCGATGGGAATTTCAATGTGAACCGGGCGCGGTCGGGCGCCATTAAAGACAGCAAAGGCGCGCGCAATAACGCCGGGCAGGTCCTCGGGGCGCAGCACGGTCTGGCTGAACGCTGCCACACCGGCCACCAGTTCGCGTTGTTGACGAAGTTCGTGCAGATGGCCTTCCTGCAACCCCGCTTCGCCCACGGCATTGGTCGATGAAATAACCAGCATGGGGATGGAATCGCCATAGGCCTGACCCATGGCGGTGGTTATATTCGTCATCCCGGGGCCGGTAATGATCAGGCACACGCCGGGCTTGCCGGTGATGCGCGCATAGCCGTCGGCCATGAACCCGGCACCTTGTTCGTGGCGCGGTGTGACGTGGCGTATATCGGCACGCTGCAGCCCACGATAAAGTTCAAGCGTGTGGACACCCGGAATACCAAACACGGTTTCCACGCCGTAGGATTCGAGAATCTCCATCAACATTTCGCCGCAGGTGGTCATTATTTTATCGCTCCTGAAATTTCCCTACGTTAGATCGAAAATTTTGCCCGGGTTCAAGATATTGTTTGGATCAAACAGTGTTTTTATTCGCCGCATGATTTCCATTTCTTCAGGCGTCCGGCTGATGCCCAGGTAGGCTTTCTTCTCCAGCCCGATCCCGTGTTCCGCTGATACCGATCCGTTCAGTTCTTTCAGCGGCTCATAAACAATGGCGCACGCTGCCTCAATCTGATTCTCGTGTATCCCACCAAGAGAGAGATGAATGTTGTTGTCGCCGATGTGGCCCATGGTGAGCAGATCAGCCTGGGGGGCGACAAGCTTTAATTCAGTGCGTACAGAGTTCACGTAATCATCCATGGCAGCCAGATCCAGACTCACATCAAAATAGTACCCTGTGTCGTATAACTTCTTCTCTGGCTCGAAGCTTTCTCTGATCTGCCACAGGCGCTCGCATTCTTCTTCTGACTTCGGGATAACGCCATCAACGATCAAGCCATCTTCGAACACCTGAGCCAGTAACTCTTCCATCTCACCATTGCCGGTTTCGGGGTTCAGGAACGGCATTTCGGCGATCACAAAGAATTCCACAGGATCAGAAAAAGGCGATTTCACATCCGATGTTTCGCCCGTATTCACCTCGTAGTAATCGCGCCACATGACTTCATAGGCGATCACACCGCCAGCCACTTTCTTATCCAGGGTACGCAGTAATTTCATAACAGCGTCCCAGTTGGGTACAGACAGAAACGCCGTTCCCACACCGGGCAGGGCTTCATGAAGACGAAGCACGGCACGCGTGACAACGCCGAGGGTTCCTTCTGATCCCACAAATAGCTGTTTCAGATCATAACCCGTATTGTTTTTGATGAGGCTGCTCATGCCATTCAGCACGGTGCCATCAGCCAGAACCGCCTCAAGCCCCAGCACCTGATTGCGCATCATGCCATAGCGTACAACCCGCACACCGCCCGCATTGGTGGCGATGTTGCCGCCGATGGTGCACGACGCCCTGGCACCTAGATCAAGCGGGAACATCAAGCCTGCTTCATCAGCCTTTTCATGTACGTTCTGCAGAATTACACCGCCCTGAACAGTCATGGTGCGACCGATTTCATCCACTTTCTCAATGGCATTCATCCGCTCCATGGACAATGCGATCTCATGAGGTTCGGTTTTGCCAGCGTCAGCCAACCCTGTCATACCCCCAAGGGGGACAATTGGCTGTCCGACCTTGTTGCAATGAGCAAGCACTTGGGAAACTTCGTGGGTGGAAGATGGCCGCACAAGCGCCTTGGCGTTTAATGCGGCACCCGACCATACATTCCCCACACGCGACGATAGGGCGTCTGTATCAAGAACGCCTTTCTCGCCCACAATGGCCCGCAATTCTTGAATGATGTCGCTCATGCAGCTGCCCCTCCCGTGGCCCGTTTTGAGTAAGCGCCGTCATGAACCTTGCCATGACTTCCACTTGTGAAGCAACGTTCAGTTTCCCGTACACCCCGACGCCGATGAATACCTTCGGTTTCCGGTGAAATGGTCAGCGCACGCGCCGCTGATTTTCTGGAATGCCCGCGAGGATGCTATCGTGCTATCCCTTCCTTTGTGGCCTCAGGGACTGATTAATATCAATGTTTGTATCTTTGCCCTGCTTCATATTGTCCGACCAATGGGCCGGCGCAGAAATTGAACAGGCGATAAAATCTGCCCGGATACTGGATTAGACGATGTAAACCCCCGCAGTAGACCTCAGCATTTTGGATAAAGCGAATGAGGTGGCCAGGGCTAATTGGGGGGCAACACTTACACGATTTCCGACTACTCACTGGCGCCGAATGATTAACCACCCTTAAACCCGCTCCTCCACACTGCGCTTTCATTTTACATCTGGATAATGAAATGAAAGCACACAACACAATCGTCGTCGCAATCATTGGAGTATTTGCCCTGGTATCAGCGCCTTCGCAGGCTTCAGAGATTCTCACTTGCAAGTACGCCGGATGGCTCGAAGTCGTTACATCTGAGAACAAAGACAGACTTGAAAAGGAAGGTTTTGTACCGGTTCCTAACGACCCTCAAGTTATGTTTAAGAGTCAGTCGCCTCCCAAGTCGTTCCAAGTCGCTACAGACCGGATGCGCTGGGTAGGCGAGCACTATGAGTGGCACACCACAACCGCTCGCGGGGACGATTTAATTGTGGAGTTTGATTCAAAGCTGAGTGAGTTCCGAGGATGGAACCCAACCTATATGGCCGAACTGGATAGGGAGATCGCCACCTGGGGCCCTTGTTGGCGACAATCATGAACGACACCTAGAAAACCATATTCGGTTACATATTTGCAGGCGCGGTGACCCCTGTCGTGTGAAGGCAGAGCTGTCCCACTGAGCTACGCGTCTAAGCACGTAAAACAGCCATTCTGCGTTGTATCAACTGCTGTCAGAGGATCATTCTCGAGCCGTATATTTATACTCGTTGTGACCAGATTGTGACAAGTGGGCTAGCATATAGTTGCCGGCAGCCCTTTTAATACAGAAACTAGTATCTTTAAGCCGATACGGGAGATCCTGAAATGAACCCACCGCAAAAGGTCCCGTGGGGTGTCCAAGCGCAAACGGGCATGCTCACCGATGTGT
>DTZW01000210.1 GCA_012961165.1 Gammaproteobacteria bacterium
AAGCTTGAGAGGAGTTTTATGAGTAACGATATGGACGAATTGAAATCCCAAGTAGCGGAGCTTCAAGATAAGCTTGAGAGGGCAGAAAAGAAATTAGAGCAGAACTACTATTTTTCCGATGCCGCTGTAAGCGACCCATATGTGTTCACGGTACCCGAAAATGGTATGCCCGCCAAAATAGTGAAGACTCAAATTGAAAATAACCATGAACTGGACTTTAACAACAAGCTTAATACTTCCTCTTATGTGAATGTGAGTTTCGAAGAAGAGGAAGACGAGATAGCGTTGATGGGTCTACGAGTAAACCTGGCGGATCAAACTGTTTATCCCCAGTCCTACAAAATGCATGATTCAGTGGTCAATATGATCGCCAATCTTTGGCATTGCCCTAAACCCGACGACTTTGACGAATACGACGTTTTCGCCGGAGCAGGCACCGTCGGCTCCACAGAGGCATGTTTGTTAGCTGGACTCGCGTTAAAATTTCGTTGGCGCCGGTGGTATGCGAAGCGCAATGGACTTAACGAAGACGCCGTTATGGGAGAGCGGCCCAATTTAGTAATCTCATCTTGCTACCAGGCCGCTTGGGAAAAATTATTTAAGTATATGGATATTGAGCCGCGATTAATTTATCCGTCCTCGTCTAACTTTAAGATACAAGCAGACCAGGTAAGCAGCTTAGTCGATGATCATACTATTGGGGTGGTGTGCATCATGGGTAATCACTACGGCGGACAGTATGACCCGGTTCACGACGTTGACTCTATTGTCGAAACAATAAACAGAGAGCGTGACTTCCAGGTTGGTATCCACGTTGACGCCGCATCTGGAGGATTTATTGCGCCATTTCAAGACGACCTTTCGCCATGGGATTTTCGATTGCCGAATGTCCTGTCAATCTCTGCGAGCGGGCATAAATACGGCGAGTCTGTCTGTGGCACAGGCTGGGTAGTATGGCGCGAACGCAAAGACCTTAGCGAGCATGTGGCTATTTCCGTAACGTATTTAGGCGGTAAGGCGGACTCCTATACGCTTAATTTCTCCCGCCCTGCAAGCGGCGTGTATGTCCAGTATTATAAATTGCTGCGCTATGGCATCAGTGGATATCGTCAGGTTTGTGACAACATGATGTCTAACGCTCAACATATTCGCGCAGCACTCAGCCAGATGACGGTAAATGGACAGCCTCGGTTTATTATTCTTGATGATGGTCCACGGGACTGTCTCCCGGTTGTTACAGCGATGCTAAACCCAGAGTGCAATTTTACTTATGATGACATAGACCTGCAGCACGTTTTATCACAACAACATTGGTACGTGAGTGGCTATAAGATGGGCATTAACGATCCAGTCACCGAGGAGTACAGAGCTCTTTTCAGTGACCAGGATAAAGATAAAACTATGTTTCGGGTCGTTGTCAAAAATAATTTGACACGCAATATGGCAAACCATTTGGTCGATTCTTTTGAGGCGGCATTTGAACTGCTGGACGCTGTGGACTTTTCTGCGATTCACGGAGCTGACGCATCTTTATTACGTCATAAAGACCAAAAGCGATTGACCAACCACTGCTAACTTCAAAAGACGGTTGCGCTAATCAAAAGGGGTTTTTAGACGTTAAATGATTATGCGACGCTAATTCATCCACCGATCATTACCAATGGGCCGCCTATCAGTATTGGACCACCATGCGAGGTGTTGCCCCCCGTCCCTGCTGCCGGCTTGTAGTAATGGGCCCCATTGATTAGACAGTAGCGTTTCGCGGTAACCTCTGTTGTTAGCGAACCGATATCAATACGCCGAACTGTTCGTTCTGAGAGCGCCGCTTTCGCGGCAGCGGCTATCTGGGTGTGTGATCGCGCTGTCAATGTTTTGTTAATAGCGCAAACCACTTTGCCCAGACTGAAATTCATTTACAATGTGCACTGACCTTACTAAAAGGAAAACGAATCATGAACTTCTTCAGAACCCTGACCACCATCGTCATACTTACACTGGCTGCACCGCTTGTTGTGGCGGATGGGCACCAGACCAGACCCTCTATGTCAGCCAACAGGACGGTAACTTTCTCTGCAGAAGTCGTCGCCATCGACCACGAGACCAGGGAAGTCACCCTGGCTGGTGATGACGGCCAGACAGTATCGTTCACTGCAAGAGATGAAGTTCGAAATCTAGCTCAGGTTGAAGCCGGTGACCGCGTATTCGCAGAAATGTATGAAGAAGTCTCAATCAGCGTTCACGCCAACCCAAACAACTTAGCGCCGGTAACGGCAGAAATTGCGGCGGCTGAGCGCGCTAAAGCAAATGAAATGCCCGGGGTTGCCGTTATGGACACAGTGGTTATCAGCGCTGTGGTTGAAGACATCAATATCGAAAATAATACCTTCAAACTGAAAATGTCTGACGGTATGGTCACTGAATTTGTCGCGCAAGATCCCGAGAACCTGAAGCGAACTAAAGTCGGCGACCTTGTGATTATCGGCGTATCGCAGGCATTCGGCATCGTTGTAGAGCATCCATAACTGGGAGTTTTGGGGTCGGGGTAAAGTGCCAGGGTGAAGTGCCGGGGTAAACGGGAACGGGCCAGCTTGTCACATTTTACTTTTCGCGCGTTGCATCGCTGCAGAATGATGAATCCCGCTGGGCGTCAGTGGGGTTATTATCAGTAGTCTGTCAGGGCCACTGACGAAGCTATCAAAAGGTTGCCGCCAAATTAACTTCCCGAAGCCACCAAACTCCCAGGGACTCCTTCTAAACCAGCGATGCATTTTTCCAGGACGCAAAGGAACGTAATCTGAAATATCGATAAATCGCCGCAGAGACCAAATGGCGACCCAGGTTGAACAAGTTGAAGACCGCGGCATGAACCCCGCTCCTGAAATCAGCCAAAAAATGGGCATTACCCTCAATTTTGCTCATCCAAGTCCTTGTATGTAGTATCAAACCTCCGCCATTCGCATTTCGCTTTATCTAAAGTTTATCGCTGAGGTAAATAGTCTAATGTTAATTCCTCGATACGCTGCAAATACTCCTGCAACAGAAATTACAGCGGCGCTTGAAAATTTTGGATGCGTGGTAGTGACCGGGCTGATGGATGCAAGACTCCGGCAGTCGGTAACCGATGAACTTGCACCACACATGAGCAGGGCGCGCGTTATCGAAGATGATGATCCGTCGCAGTTTTACCCAGGTCGGACGAAACGGATTAGCGCGCTGGTGACACGTTCTGCGACTGTGACTGACTACCTCATCCCCCACCCGATCTCTCGGAAAGTCTGTGAAACCACTTTGTTACCCAATAGCGAACACGGCTATCAGTTGCACGTCACTGCCGCTCTGGAAGTTGGTCCTGGTTCGCGTACCCAGATACTCCATCGGGAAGAAGACTCGTTCACCTTCTTTCCCCTCCCACGCCCCAACCTGATCGTTGCCAGCATGTGGGCGATGACAGATTTCCGGTCTGATAATGGCGCAACGTTGCTTGTGCCAGGAAGTCACAAGTGGCCCGACGACCGGGTAGCCACCAATGACGAAATTGTCGAGGCAGAGATGCCAGCCGGTTCCGTACTCTACTGGATGGGCGGGCTACTTCACGGTGCGGGGGCTAACACGTCACAGGATTGGCGCTATGGGGTGATCCTGACCTATTCAGCAGGCTGGTTGCGGCAGGAAGAAAATCAATATATGAACGTACCAGTCGAAAGACTTGCCGAGCTATCGCCAGAGATTAAACAGATAGCAGGGTTTGATATGTATCGTGCCCTTGGATTTTACGATCCATCGGTCAGCTGACTACAGCAAACTTTCTGAGGCTATTTCGGCTATGTCCTCCAATTCGACACACCACCGCTGGTATTGCACCTTTGAGCTAGGGGGCCTTCGGCGCAACTCGTTCGATATAGTTCTCGAGCAAGTGCGCACCGCCCTGCCCATCTTGTTCGAGCCGCAAGTAGTCTGCCAGCACG
>DTZW01000211.1 GCA_012961165.1 Gammaproteobacteria bacterium
GTGCCGGGTCCGATCTTGCAAGCCTTCGATGCCGTGCCGAAGATAAGGGAGATTACTTCCTGATCAATGGCCAAAAAGTCTGGACATCCGGCGCCCAGTACGCGGATTGGATGTTTTGTCTGGTGCGAACGGATTTTGATGCGGCCAAGCACAGTGGCATCAGTTTTGTATTGGTGCCTATGGACCAGGAAGGTGTCACGGTAAAGCCTATATCACTCATATCCGGCAACTCACCTTTTTGTGAAACTTTTCTTGACGATGCGATCGCAGAAAAACGAGACCTTGTAGGCACGCTGAATGAAGGCTGGACGATTGGTAAACGACTTCTGCAGCATGAGCGCTCCGGGCAGGGAGGCCTGTCGCCCACGGCGGCGAGGCCAAAACCTGTGGGCGTCACTATCGACCTTGAAGTTGATGATGTGTTGAAAGATTATGTAAATGACCCGACGATCAGTCCGGCGTTGCGTGATGAAGTGATTGGCTGGAAGATGAGAAGTGCCGCCTTTCGGTTAACCCAGAAACGCGCGGGCGAGCAGGCAAGGGATGGCAAGACACCCGCTGACACGACATCTGTGTTCAAACTCTATGGGTCGACCCTCGCGCAGGATCGTCAGGAAATCATTGTCCGGCTGATGGGCACACAGGGTTTAGGCTGGGAAGGGGACTCTTTTTCTTCCGATGAAATCGGCGCAGCGCGATCCTGGCTTTCCAGCAAGGCAGTGACAATTTACGGCGGCACCAATGAAGTTCAGGCAAACATCATCGCAAAGCGCGTACTAGGATTGCCCGACTAATCTAAAGGGGACGGAGGGAGTTAAACTTTCTAATTCCCTCCGTCCCCTTTACGCTATGAGGTTTAAGCGGATCGCTGCAATGCGGCGATTCGTTCTTCCAGCGGCGGGTGCGACATAAAAAGTGCCCGCAGGCCGGTAGGCCTGCCGCCATTGATACCGAACGCTGCGAACTCTCCTGGCAGGTCTTCTGCCTGATCCCCCTGTAGCTTCTGCAGAGCGGCGATCATTTTATGCTTCCCCGCAAGATCAGCCCCGCCTTCATCGGCGCGGAATTCCCGGCGTCGGCTGAACCACATCACGATCATACTGGCGAAAAAGGAAAGAACAATCTGTGCAAGGATAGAACTGATGAAATAGCCGATTCCGAATCCGCGCTGATTCTTTAGGATAACCCGGTCCACGAAAAAGCCGATGATACGTGACAGGAAGATCACAAAAGTATTCACGACCCCCTGTATGAGGCCCATGGTAATCATGTCCCCATTGGCAATGTGACTGACTTCGTGGCCAAGAACTGCTTCTGCTTCATCAGCGGTCATTGCCTGCAGCAAGCCTGTGCTGACGGCCACCAATGCGTTGTTTCGACTCATGCCGGTTGCAAAGGCGTTTACCGTGTCTGACTGGAAAATACCGACTTCGGGCATCCCGATGCCAGCATTCTCCGCCTGCTTTGCGACAGTATCAACGAGCCAGCGTTCCTGCGGATGAGCCGGGTTCTCAATGACCTGGACACCCATCGATCGCTTGGCCATCCATTTGGAGATCGCCAGTGAAATAAACGATCCGCCGAATCCGATGACAGCTGACATAACCAGCAATGCATAGAGGTTCAGGTCAACGCCATTGGCAGCCAGCAGGCCTTCGATACCGAGGATCTGGAAGGTGATGCTGATCAATGCGATGACCGCAATGTTGGTCGCAATAAACAAAAAAATTCTGGTCATGGTGCGTTCTCGTGTGGCCGTGGTGTCAAGTTCACATATTGTGGCATGCGCCGTTAATTTCAACTCTATGGACAGGTGGGGCGCTGAACATAATATCAATTGTGCGGGTTAGCTGTTCCTGGTGGTGAGGTAGAGCAAAAAGCTGCCGATGAGAGCCGATATCAGGGAGCCTATCAGGACGCCGGTCTTTGCGGTTTGGATGATGGATTCATCCGTCCAGGCGAGGGTCGAGATGAAAAGCGCCATAGTAAAGCCAACGCCCGCTAACATGCCAACCGCGCCAATTTGGGTAAACGTCATTCCTTCCGGTAATTCAGCCACTTTCAATTTCACAGAAAGCCAGGTGAAAACGAAAATACCCAGGGGCTTTCCGATAACCAGGCCTGCCACTATGCCTACGGCGACTGAATTGGTGATGACGGCGCTAAAGTCTTCCGCAATGACGATCCCGGCATTCGCAAGCGCGAATATCGGCATGATCATGAAAGTAACAAAAGGCATTAAGGCATGTTCCAACTCCTGAAGTGGGGCGGTAGCTTTTTCGGTCACCTGTGCCATTGAGTGAACGATGCTGTGCTGTTCGCTTGAGAGCAAGACATTGCCTTGGGGTAACCCGGTTTCGCGTAGACGTTTTAAGAGCGCTTCTGTCTGCTCGGCAAATTGATTGCCATGGATACGCGTGCGGGCGGGAATGGTGAACGCCATCAGCACGGCTGCCAGCGTTGCATGAACACCAGACTTCAGGAAAGCAACCCAGACAACAAAGCCGATCAGAAAATACAGGACCGGGTTTCTGACACCAGCTATATTTGCCGCGATAGACACCAGGAGGAAGCAACCGCCAAGCACCAGGCTCTGTAGCGCAATGTCATCGGTGTAGAAAATTGCCACCACCAGTATCGCCCCGATGTCGTCGACGATGGCGAGAGCGGTAAGAAACACCTTTAGTGAAATAGAGACTGGAAACAGTGCAAGGATCCCTAATGCGAATGCAATGTCAGTCGCCATTGGGATACCCCAGCCAAGTGAAGCCTCGCCGCCGGGGTTAATGGCAAAGTAGATGAGCGCGGGAGTCAGCACTCCCCCGAGTGCGCCAAAAATTGGCAAAGCAGCGGTTTTTGGATTGGCTAGTTCGCCTGCCAGGAATTCTCGTTTGATCTCCAGCCCAACAACGAAGAAGAAAATGCCCATAAGGCCATCGTTAATCCAGTGACTCAGAGTCTTGGATAGTTCGAACTTGCCAATACCAATGGTTGCGTAGGTTTGAAGAAGTTCGTGATAACTGTCCTTATGGCCGGAGTTGGCCCAGAGAAGCGCGATGAGAGTAAACAGCAATAGCAGGCCGGCACCGGCAAGCTTGTGCTTGAGGAACACCTGGAAAGGCCTGGTGATCCTATCAATGAATACCGGTTCAACTGTCATGGGTACCGCTCATCGATTCGCTAAATAAGTTTATCAACTAAAGGAGGGGCGAAGGAAGTAATTTTGTGGATCAGTTCATCCGAACTGTCTGATACCAGCAACATTTTTTGGTGAGCCGCTTTAATAAACCCCTTCGCTGCCGAGTCCTCAAGAAACTCGATCAACTTGTCAAAGTAGCCGTTTACGTTAAGCACAGCGATTGGTTTTTGGTGAAAACCCAGCTGTGCCCAGGTCCAGATTTCAAACAGCTCCTCAAATGTCCCCAGGCCGCCTGGAAGAGCAATGAAGGCATCACTTAGGTCTGCCATTCGGGTCTTCCGCTCGTGCATAGATGTCGTGATGATTAGCTCGGACAATCCCGGGTGGGCAATTTCCTTATCCGCGAGGGACTTTGGCAAGACGCCGGTCACGATTCCGGCTGATGCCAGAACCGAATCAGCGACAGTGCCCATAAGGCCAATGCTGGTCCCGCCGTAAACCAGGCCATATCCATGGTCAGCGATGGTGCTTCCCAGATCAGTGGCAGCCGCGACGAAGGCTGGATCGTTACCGCTGCTTGAACCGCAGTACACGCAAATATTTGGCATCAGGTGAGCGGCATCGTAACCAACAATCCTGTCATCGACTTACTCGATTTCTGTTATCGACCTGATGACCTTGTGGACGATGCCGTACTCGACGGCTTCTTCAACAGACATCCAATAGTCCCGGTCAGTATCCTGTTCGACCTGCTCAAGAGGCCGACCCGTTTCATCGGAGATGATCTTGTTGATCCGTTCCTTGGTTTTTAGGATCTCTTCCATCTGGATGGCGATGTCAGTTGCGTCACCTCTAGATCCGCCGCTTGGCTGGTGAACCAGGTAGCGCGTGTTGGGAAGTGAGAATCGGTTTTCTTTTTTCGCGGCAAGGTAGATGTTGGTGGCAGCACTCGCCACCCATCCGGTACCCACTACCCGAACTTCTGGCTTGATGAACTTAATCATGTCATAGATAACATCACCGGATTCGACGTGTCCGCCAGGAGACGAAATGTAGATCGTGATCGGGTCGTTACTTTCAGCGGACAGCGCAAGCAGCTGTTCCGCTACTGAGCGAGCAATACGTTCGTTAATGTTACCAAAGATGGAAATGGATCGGGATTTGAATAACTTCTCGTCCATGAAATTTACGGATGGCAGTTTCACATCCTGTTGCTCTTCGTTCATCGGTGTTCCTCAATATTCTGTCGTTTTCCCGCCGGGGCGAGTCGCCCGTGCAGGCGCGCAGGATAGCATAAATCCAGTGGCTTGAGTCCTGAGATGGGGGCCGGGCACCTCGAAATCAAGGTGCCCGATGAACGATTATTCCCGGTTAAGCCACTCTTCCAGCAGCATCTGGAAGTGTCTTGGTTTGGTCTCGTTGTAGTCGGCCAACTGCACGAACTCTTTGGCTGTGGCTTTCAGGCCTTCCTGGACAAGGGGCAGGTTGCGGACGTCCTGGTTAAATACCTTGGCCAGCATTCCAAGCTCGGGCGCGTCAGTCCAGTCATCATCGGCGGATAGCCAGTGAATTTCCCTGCAAGGCTCATACTCGCCATTTTCCGGGATAGGCGCGAGATAAATACATTCCATAATACATTCATCCGGGTTTGTGCCGTGGGGCCTGAAACGATAGTTGATCCGATTGAATGAACCCCATGGGTGAAAGTTGGGGAACAGGGTAAAAAAGATGCTGGTAAATTCTATGTCCGAAACGTCCTCAGCAATGCTTGGCACAACATTGCGTAGGGCATCTCTTTGGATATCAGCGGCCAGCACACGTGGGTGAATTTTCTTCTCGTTTTTCCTGGCCTTCTCGGCAAATGCTTTGTCAAATTCCGTTTGTTCAATTAATGGTCCACCAGCCCAGTTGACCAGATGCGGGTTAACTTCGGTCAGGTCTCCTTCAAGGTGACGTGCCTGAATGTCGAACCGGCCTGTTCTGCCATCCGGTGCTGTAACTTCTACCAAACCTTCCTCGATTCGCACGTAAACAAATCCATTAAGGGGATTGCGGAGCCGCATTTTCCCATCTTCCGGAAGGGGGTCCCACTGAGGCAAACCGGCACTGTCCAAAGCGCCGCAACGAATGGCGCGAGAGTAGTTGCCGAAGACGTCGTATTTGGTGTCCACATCGTGCGCACCACCCATCAGGATTTGCGGGTGAGTCGCTATAACGTGGTAGGACTCCATGAATGCTTCGCTGGCCGCTTTCCAGTTACACCTAATAATTTTGGCAACATGTGCCTCTTTGTAACGATTCTCATAGGGAAGGAGCTTGAAGTGAGAGGGTAGATCGCCGATAAAATCTTCGAACGGTTCACAGTTTTCGTCCGGGTTGATAAAGATATATCTACCCCATCTTCCAACCTTAACTTCGGGCAATGATTGCTCTTCTCTTTTCAGGTCAGGGAAATCCCACTCGCAGGGTATCTGCTTGATAGATCCATCAAGTTCCCAGGCCCAGCCGTGAAAAGGGCAGCGCAGTTCATCAGCCTGTTTGCCACGATGTTCCCTCAGTTTTCGGCCACGGTGCAGGCAGGAATTGTAGTAAGCCTTGTATTCGTCTTCGCCGGACTTAACAATCAGGAACGACATGCCGGCGATATCGTACGGCAGGTAATCTCCAATGTTAGGCAGATCATCTTCGTGAGCTGCCATCTGCCAGACTCTCTTCCAGAGTTTCTCAACCTCCAGGTCAAAGAACTCCTGGGAGTAATAACTTTTTACTGGTACAAATGTTGGCCCAGGCCCAATCGGCGAATCACGTCGAAAGGATTCAGGAATAGGGCGGGTTTCCTTGTCGAGCATTTTGCGGAACGCATCGTCCAGTGTCCTGACTGATCGGGTAGCCATTAATTTCTCCAACGGGTTTTATTTTTTAGACGATATACCTTTTGCGGGTGTCTGATCAATTATCCGGGTCTGCCAGCTGGCAGCGCGTAAATTATTGTAACCCGTTCCAATAAATGATTGGGTGTGACATTATCAATGTCTACATCAGGCGATGGGATAGGCGATGGATGTTTCAGGCAAACACATGAGTGATAGCAGAACGAAACCAGTAGATGGCTTTGAGGAAGTAGATTTTAACTCAGAGCCTTTCCTGACCGATTTCAAGAAAGTGTACGAAGGTATGCACACAAGCGGCTGTCCTTTTGCACATTCACCCCGAGGGGATCATTACGCGGTTGCTTCCCACGCAGAAATTATGAAGATTCTTAAGCAATACGATGTCTGGAAGGCGAAGTTCGGTCCTGCGCTTAACTATCTTGAGTCCCCCGGTGTTCTGGTCAGTGTTGACCCGCCAGAACATACGTTTGAAGTGCGCATAGTTTCTGCTTCATTCTCCAAGGAAGTGTTTGAGGGCATGGTGCCCGAGATGGAAGCCTTCGTGAATGAGCGCATCGACAGTGTATTCGAGAAAGGCGAAGCCGATCTGCATGAACTTTTGTCAGTTTCATTGCCGATGTTTGTGATCTTCAGGCTTTTAGGTGTTGAGCGATATGACGAGGATGGAACGGATCGGTTTGAATGGACGCGTGACGGTATTATTAACTCGGTAGGTCTTATGTTGGTACCACCCGATGAAGTGGCGCAGATGATCGAAAGCGGCAATATCGAGCAGGTGCGTATGCAGAACCTGGTGCGTACTAATGAATTATTCGTCAAACAGCTTGCAGAAACCAAATCAAAACTGGCGTCCGGAGAATGGCAGGGCGGTCAGAACCTGGTGACTCGTTTTCTCACCACTCCCGGGCCAGACGGCACTTTTCTTACCGAGGACAAGATCCTCGGTTTCATGGGGTTCCTGCTGACTGCCGGGAGTGCGACGACGACCATCATGCTTTCAAACATCATTTATCGACTACTGACTGAAGAGGGTACCTTCGACCGGGTGATGAATGACCCCGCACTTATTCCGATCGCGATTGAAGAAACCCTTCGTCTTGACGCGCCGGTTCAGGGGCTGTTCCGGACCAACGATGAGGAAGTTGACCTGGGACCGGCTCATCTTGAGAAGGATACAAAGGTCATGCTGCTTTGGGCCGCTGGAAATCTGGACCCTGAAGTGTTCGAGAACCCGATGAAATTTGACCTGGACCGTGACCTGGGGAAAGTTCGCCGGCACCTGGCCTTTGGTTATGGCACTCATTTCTGCCGGGGAGCGCCGCTGGCTCGCCTCGAAGGTGAAGTGTTCCTGCGGACCGTGATGCAAAGGTTCAACAACCTTCGGCTGAATGGTGAGGTGGTCATGGAGAAACGAATCCCGGTGTTGCAGGGCATCCTGAAACTACCGGTTGCATGGGGTACCTGATCCTGAGGTATAGTCGTATTCCAGAATAAGAATATCGAAAGCCATGAATCGATTCGAAGGGAAGAGTGTCATCGTCACAGGTGCAGCTTCAGGTTTTGGAGCAGCCATCGCACGGAAGTTCGCCAATGAAGGCGCCAGTGTTGTTTGTGCTGATCTGAACATGACCGGGGCAACGGAGGTTGCCGGTTCGTTGGCGAGCGCAATCCCGTTTGAAATCGATGTCGCCGACGAGGCGCAAAACAATGCCATGATCCAGGCCGCTGTCGATCATTTCGGCGAGATCGATGTGCTCTGCTGTAACGCCGGTGTCCCCCACAAAGGCAACTACATGATCAGGATGCCGGTCGAGGATTTCGATCGCATGTGGGCGATCAACGTCCGATCAATTTTCCTGGCGGTACGCGCTGCCATTCCACACATGCCCGAGGGCAGCAGCATCATCAGTACGGCTTCGATAGGTGGCAAGCGGCCAAGACCGGGGCTGGTTCCTTACAATGCTTCTAAAGCCGCGGTGATTAATTTGACCCAGGGACTGGCAGTTGAGATGGCGCCAAAGGTTCGAGTGAACTGTGTATGCCCTGTGTCAGCTGCAACGAACTTTGATTTCCAGACCATGGGCCAGAAAGATCTTTCAGAAGAGATGGAAAAGAAGGTGGTCGACGGAATTCCCATGGCGCGCAGGGCTACCCCCGAAGATGTGGCGGACGCATATCTATTCCTTGCATCAGAGGAAGCAAAATTCTTAACGGGCGTCGCACTTGATATCGATGGTGGTCGTTCAATTCAATAAGGAGAGAAAGCATGGCGGATCTGCCCCACGGTAAGCAAGGAACTGATGACCTCTGGGACGCGATGTATACGCAGCGAGCAATTCGTTACTGGCAGGACAAACCGGTTCCCCGTGACCTTCTGGAAAAAGTGATTGAATCTGCATCCAAAGCGCCAAGTGGCAGCAATCTGCAACCCTGGGTGTTTGTTGTTATTGATGACGCCGGCACACGAAAAAAGATTGGCGGTGCGCTCAATGACTTCTATGAAGGTGGCCCGTTAAAAGACATGATTGCCCAAGGTCAGCAGGTGGAAGACAAGTCACAACGTCTGATGATGCAAGGCGCGCAGGCGTTCTTTTCGAAGCTGGCGAATGCCCCTGCCATGATTGTTCCTTGCCTTTATCAACTGGCGTCGCCGACGCCGGACCCGACTTCGCTGGAGGCGGGCAGCTCAATTTATATGGCAGTGCAAAATCTCATGTTGTCCGCCAGAGGTCTTGGCCTGGGTACAGTGATGACCACTGCACACTCTCTGGTCAATGATACGCTGCGTGAAGCCTGTGACATCCCCGACGATGCCTACCCGGTTGCACTGATTCCGATTGGTTACCCTGATGCCAACTTTGGCCCAACTAAGCGCAAAGGGTTGGATGAAATTTTGCGCTGGAATACCTGGAGCTAATTATGCCGTTGTCCCTACCGAGTTCTGATGACTGGGCAGACAGATGCCTAAATGACGGTGAGTTCCAGTTGGCGTCACGTCACTGGGGTGGCGGGGTGCGACTTGATGTTGGCGATGAAACGCTGGAGCTGTTGCTTACTAATGGCGCGAAGTCTGCGACCGATGAAAACCCTGGTGGAATGATCGAGATCTCCGGTTCGGTTGAGGTGTGGGAAAAAGTTCTTGAGGCGAATCCGGAACGATTCCACAACGATGTGATGGCCAATATTTCCCAGGGATGTGGCCTGCAAAGGCGTGGTGACGCCGTTGTGTTCGCGCAGTACTACGCCGCAGCCATGCGCGCGGTGGAGTTGTTAAGACCATCTTTGGCCGAGCCTGGCGCCATATCGCAAACCATGCCGCATGACAATCGGCCCCACGGTACGATTGATGCGCCGATAGGTCGCTATGTCCACCTGAACCTGGATGGTCATGACCACCGTATTTACTTTGAAGAAGCGGGGCAGGGAATTCCCTTGCTGATGCAACATACGGCGGGCTGCCATAGTAGTCAGTGGCGTCACTTGTTTGAGTTCCCGGAAATCACGGAACGTTTTCGACTGATCGCTTATGACCTGCCGTGTCATGGTAAATCGGTACCGCCCGTTGGTGTGGAATGGTGGGATGAGCAATACCTGCTCAAAGGAGCGTTCCTGAGGTCGATCCCGGTAAAGCTCAGTGAGGCGCTTGGGCTGGTTGACCCTGTCTTTATGGGTTGCTCTGTCGGGGGGCTACTGGCGCTTGACCTGGCGCACAAACATTCGGATGTGTTCCGCGCCGTCATCTCCGTTGAAGGTGCATTAAAAATTGCAGGTAAGCTTACCGACTATGGCGAGTTGTACCATCCGCAGGTCAACAATGAGTACAAGGCTCGGCTCATGGATGGCTTAATGGCTTCTTCATCACCGAAGCCCTATCGAAAAGAAACAAGCTTTGTTTATGCCTGTGGCTGGCCGCCCGTGTTTCTTGGCGATCTGTACTACTATATAGAGGATTATGACCTGCGCCAGGATGCAGCGGAAATTGATACCAATGCTGTTGGCGTTCACATTCTCTCAGGCGAATACGATTACAGTGGTACGTCCGAGTTGGGTAAAGCTGCGCATGAAGCGATACCGGGTTCTACCTGGCAGAATATGAAAGGGGTTGGTCACTTTCCTATGAGTGAAAACCCACAGGCTTTCAGGGAATACCTTTTACCCATACTGGACAGGATTGCATCCTGAGGAGAGTTGATATGGCTGAGATACTAAAATACGGTGCTACCGCCAAATGGCTTCACTGGCTGGTCACTTTTATCGTCATCGTTATGCTGATTTTTGGGCCGGGTCTTGAGGACCTGCCTTTAGACGAGCGTGAACAGGTCATCATGGTGCATTCCGGTCTTGGCACTTTGGTGTTGATATTAATGCTGATCCGCTGGCCTTGGAGATTAACCCATGATGTGCCAGGCCCTGCGGCCACGATGGGCGCGTGGCAAACCAGGTTATCAAAAATCATGCACTGGTCGTTCTACGTGCTACTGGTGCTGCAACCTATCTTCGGGATTCTGCAGGCGATGTACATTACCGAATATGAGGTTGCTGCGTTCGGGCAGATCGCCTACTCGTCGATGGCTGTCGATAACGAACAGATGGCAGAAATCTTTCACATTGCGCATGGTGTTAACGGCAAACTACTGACGGTGCTGGTACTGGGTCACTCTGCTGCGGCGCTTTATCATCACTTCTGGCAGAAGGACAATGTGCTTCGAAGGATGCTGCCCTTTGGTAAAGTATCCGCGGACTAGCACTAGAACACCAAAAGCATCACGTAAGGTGAACACGTTAGTGTCACTATTTTTAGCTGGAAGGAGATGGATATGAGTGATTTTGAAGACAAGGTAGTTGTCATCACAGGAGCAGGCGGAGGCCTGGGCAAAGCTCATGCACTTGAGTTTGCGCGTCGCGGCGCCAGGGTGGTGGTTAATGACCTGGGTGGCAGTGGAGATGGCGTGGGCTCCAGTGATGCTGCCGACATCGTGGTTGACGAAATCAAAGCTGCTGGTGGGGACGCAATAGCCAACAAGGCCAGTGTGTCGTCTAAAGAGGGCGCGCAATCCATTATTGATGATGCGGTCAGTGCTTACGGCACTGTTGATATCCTGGTCAACAATGCCGGAATTCTTCGGGACAAAAGTTACAAGAATATGGATATGGCGGACTGGGACATGGTGATGGACGTTCACCTAAACGGCTCTGGATATGTCACCCGCGCTGCGTGGCCGATCATGTACGAAAAAAACTACGGCCGAATTGTGTTCACCAGTTCAACTTCAGGGATCTTTGGAAATTTCGGGCAGGCGAACTATGGCGCGGCGAAGATGGGCATGCTTGGGTTGATGAATGTGCTGGCTATTGAAGGTTTGTCGAAAAACATACGAGTGAATTGCCTTGCACCTGCGGCAGAAACAAGATTGATTGGTACGATCCCTGGCCGTGATGTTGACCCGGACAATCCCGATCCGATGCGCCACCCCAGGCTCGTCACACCTGTTGTTCTGCTGATGTGCGCGGAAGACGCGCCAACCGGGCAAACGTTCCATGCTGGTAATGGTCGGTTTTCTCGAAGTGCAACGTTTGTTAACAAAGCTTTGGAGTTCGGTGCAGATGTCACTTTTGAAGACCTGCAGGAAAAGAAAGACCAGTTAATCGACATGTCCAGTTCTCGTGAGATGTCTGGATTGATTCGCGTCCTGGGGCAGTCGAAGAAGTCTTAATGGCGCTCGTTCTTTATGATCATCCGCTGTCTCCCTACGCACAAAAGGTCAAGATCGCGTTATTGGAGAAGGGGGTTGAATTTGAGGCCCCCTTGCCGGCAGGAATTGGTACAGGGGCGTCGACCGAAGACTTTATGGCCGCAAGCCCACGTGGTGAAGTGCCGGCATTGGTAGAAGGAGACGATGTCCGTCTGTTTGATTCCACAATTATGCTGGAATACATCGAGGACAGGTGGCCACAGCCACCACTTCTGCCAACAGGTCCACTTGAGCGTGCTCGGGTTCGTATGATCGAGGATGCTATCGACACCCACGTTGAAGCCATCAGTTGGGGCCTGGCGGAAATTCGATTCTTTGGCCGGGCCTCGGGCGATATTGCTAAAAAGATAGAGGAAAGTGCGGCCGAACAGGTTGCTGGCTGGTATCGATGGCTGTCTGGTCAACTGGATGACAGGACCTGGTTTAATGGGGACAGCTTTGGCTGGGGTGATCTGGCAGTTGTGCCATTCGTAAACAGCATTACACGTTTTGGGTTCGAACCTGTTGGTAAGCTTCGTGACTGGCATACCCGTGTTAACGAAAGGCCGAGCGTGACCGCATGCAGGGAAGCCGCAGAGGACGCTGCCTTTGATGGACCCAGGTCAGATATCGAAGGATTGAAAGCAGCGGTTGCTTCCGGCGTGTTTAAACGCGAGTACCGTGATCACCGGCTAGAGTGGATGATTAAAAGCGGTGGGATATCAGTGGTGCAGGATGGTCTTGACAGAAATAACATCCGATTTACGGACGTCTTTGGGTAACGCGATATCTTCAGGGTGGGGTATCTTTGACAACCATTTAATCGCGTGACAATTTCAGGATACCGATTTATATATTATTTCAGGCAGTTCGTACGGCATCAGCAATGATGGTCATACGTGAATTGGCAGGATTGGAAATGCTGCCAGCAAGCGTAGGCTGCAGGCTAATGAAGTATTATATTAACTCCGAGCCTGAAACCTAACCGGCATGCGGGTCAGGCCAGAGATAAAGTTACTCGGCATCCATTCCAGGGCGCCGTTAATCTCGATATCACTCATCCTGCCAAGCACTTCTCTGAGAATCGCGTCGATCTCGAGCCGTGCGAACCACTGACCCAGGCAAACGTGATGTCCGCCACCGAACGCAAGGTGTTTGTTAGGTGATCGCGTGATGTCCAATTGGTGCGGATTGTCGAATACGTTTTCATCCCGATTCGCGGCACCATAGTAAAGAACGACTTTGTCACCGGCTTTCAGCGATTTTCCGCCAAGCGCTATGTCCTGTTTGACAGTTCGGCGCATGTAGATGACAGGTGATGTCCAGCGCAGTAATTCGTCCCTTGCGCCAGGCAGGTGCTTGTCTACATCCGACTGTAACAATGCTAGTTGCTCGGGATTCTTCAGCAGTTCATACATGCCCGTAGCAACCAGGTTTCGGGTCGTATCTCCGCCCGCATCAATCAGCAGCATGAAGAACAGCAGAAACTCAGCATCTGTCAGTTTCTGCCCATCCACTTCAGCGGCCAGCAGTTTGCTGGCAAGGTCCTCGCCCGGGTTGGCACGTTTATCATTGATAACACCCTGACCATACTCAAACATCTTCATGACGGCGTCCGCAATGGCATTCTCCGGAAGAGACTCGGGCGCGGAATGAATCACCTCAGTAAGTTTATAAAGCTCGCGGCCATCGTCCAGTGGTAATCCCATCAGATCTGCAATCACGAAGCTAGGCATTTCACCGGCGATCTCAGAGACGAAATCGCATTGGTCTTTTTCCATCACCGCATCAAGGATCCTGGTTGCCAGCTCTTCAATGCGCGCGGTGTAGTGTTTTGCGGGGCCCTGGGTGAATTCACGGCTGATGAGCTTTCGATAGGCCGTGTGCTCTGGCGGATCCATCATCAGCATCATCTTTGCGTCACCAGAAAAATTAGCCTGCGCGGGGTCGGGGTCCTGGATCATGATGGTCGGCTCAGAAGAAAACACCTTGGCGTTCCTGCCGATGTCGTAGACATCTTTGTGTGTTGTTACGGCCCAGAACCCTGATCCTCCTGGTTCCTCATGCCAGAAAACAGGGTCATGTTCCCGAAGCCAGTCGTATTGGGCATGCGGGTGACCGCCCTTGAAACTATCAGGAGAGAGCAGGTCTATTTTCATTTTTCTGGGGCCAATGCTGGATTTAGAACACTCTATCACGGCTTTTCTCAGGGGTCAGAGCCTGACATGATGGGGGTAATTAGGACTACAAGAGAAATCGATGAGCGAGCCTGATTTTGATACATTTCCACTCTGGCGAAGGGGTAATCAGTTCGAAGACTTTGAGGTGGGCCAGGTGTTTGAACATCACTGGGGACGGACTTTGACCGCAGGTGATGCGACCCTGTTCTCCTCAGTCGCACTTCGATACTGTCCGCTTTACGTGAACGCCGAATATGCGAAATCCGAAGGGCACAGGGATATGGTGGTTGATCCAATGCTGGTGCTTGCGACGGTGATTGGTTTGTCGGTAGAGGACCTGTCTGAAGTGGGCGGCCCGTTTCTGGGGGTTAACGAGGTTGAGTTTGGCGCGGATGTATACCCTAACGACACCATCACTTGTATGAGTAAGGTCATCGACAAAAGGCAATCAGCCTCTAGGCCTGACACTGGCATTGTCACCTGGAGTACCTCTGCCAAAAACCAGTCGGGTAAGGTCGTCGTGAAGTACCAAAGAACCAACCTTGTCGCTAAGAGGAGCAGGCATGATGGCCCTTACCAGCGCTAACAATTATTTTGAAGACTTTGAGGTCGGTCAAAAAATACGTCATGCAAGAGGCGCGACAATCGATGAAGTTGAGAATCAATTGCTCACTAAACTAGTCATGAATACAGCCCAGGGTCACTGGAATGAAGATTCAATGAGCAAGTCTCCCTATGGTCAGCGACTGGTTTTTGGTTTTATTACTGCCTCGATGGTGATTGGCCTTGCGACGCAGGACACGGCAGAAAATGCTATCAAGGAGCTGGGACTGAACAACCTCAAATTTAAAAAGCCGGTGTTTCACGGCGATACGGTCTATGCCTATACCGAGGTATTGGGCAAGGAAGATACCGGAGAGGGTGGCGTGGTGACTTTCAAACACTGGGGTCTGAACCAGGAGAAAGTCGTGGTATTTGAGGGCGAGCGAAGGGTGCTGATCAAGAAACGGGGCAGGGGTGAACCCTGATGGCTGATCGAACAGGACCGCTCAGTAATTTGACCATTATTGACTGCACCATGGCGCTGTCAGGTCCTTTTGGGACTTCCCTTCTGGCAGATCTGGGTGCCAATGTCATTAAGGTTGAACCACCTGCTGGGGACGGGTCGCGAACCGTTCCGCCGTTGCCCCCTGACTACGCCAACCCGGGCGCAGATGAGCCCGCGGGTGTCGACTTCGGAGGCTACTTTGCGTCAATTAATCGAAACAAACGAAGCATTGTCCTGGACCTGAAAGACCCTGTAGACAAGGAAATTCTGCTCTCGATGTGTGAACAGGCTGACGCCGTTGTTGAGAATATGCGGGCGGGTGTCATGGATAAACTGGGTACCGGTTATGACGATATACGTGAACGGAACCCGGCGATTGTCTACGGCTGTGTTCGAGGTTTCGGCGACCCAAGGACCGGTGAAAGTCCCTACGTGTCTTGGCCGGCCTATGACGTGGTCGCGCAATCCATGAGTGGTCATGCCAGTATCACTGGCCCCAAAGATGGTGCGGGCGGGTATCCTGGTGGGGTCAGTGTGGGTGATATTTATCCCGGCACATTGATGGCCTTGGGTATCGTTGCAGCGATCCTTAGTGCCAGGGAGACCGGTGAGGGCCAGTTTCTTGATGTTGCCATGTACGATGCGATGTTGCTGTTTTCTGAAACGGTGATTGCAAATTACAGTTACGGTGAAAAAGAGCTTGAGCCCCGCGGCCAGCATCATCCAAACCTCATGCCTTTTGGGATATTTCCCACCAGCGATGGTGCGGTAGCGATCGCTGCGGTGAATCCGAAACATTGGAGTATTTTGTGTGCGGCGATGGGGCGCTCAGATCTCGTCGACGATGAGCGTTCGAAGAATGTCTACAAGAGAAAAACCAACCAGGTGTTCGTTGAAGCACAAATATCTGCATGGACATCATCTGTCAGCAAAGCTGAGATAGTTGCGGCGCTGGGTGGGGTGGTTCCCTGTGGTCCGGTAAACACCGCCAGTGACATCTATAACGATCCGCATGTCGCGATTCGGGAGATGATTACCCGTTTCCAGCTGCCGGGCGACAACCCAGAGGTGTCCATCGCGGGGTCGCCAATCAAGTACACAAAAACCAAAACGGGTTTCTACCAGAGGCCCCCTTTACTGGGCGAGCACACTGATGAGATCCTCGATGAATTTAACCTGTCGAGAAAAAAATGAGCAGCACCCAGGGCTACATGACGGAAGAACGCAAACTGATACAGGCAACCGCTCGGGAGTTTACAACCCGTGAAGTTCTGCCCCTTGCGAATGCGCTTGATCCAGAAAAAGGCGAAATGCCCAGAGAACTGATCAACAAAATGGGAGAGCTTGGATATTTTGGAATCCTGATTCCCGAGGAGCATGGGGGGTTAGGTCTTGGGGTGTTCGAGTATTGCCTGGTGGCAGAAGAACTCGCCAGGGGCTGGATGAGCGTTGCCAGCATCATAGCCCGGGGCAATAGTTTCTATCGGTCAGTCCCTGGGTTCGGTTCCGAACGGGAGGAAAAGGTTGCCCGCATGGCGGTGGGTGATTATCTGGGCGCATTTGCCATGAGTGAACCCGGTGCAGGTTCGGATATGGCGGCGGTCAGTTGCCGTGCAGTTCGAGATGGTGATGACTGGATCATTAACGGAAACAAGTATTGGTGTACCTTCGCTGATGGCGCCGACTTTATCAGTGTGATCTGTCGCATAGATACTGATGGCGAGAGTCGTCAGGCCGGGATAAAAAGTATTCCTGTGGAGAAGCCGCGGGGGCAACTGCCCGAAGGTGTTCAGGGTAGTCCGATACCAAAAATTGGTTACCACGGATGGAAGACCTGGGAGCTCCATTTCGATAATGTTCGCGTTCCCGCCATTGATCCGCCGTTGGAAACGGGTGGTGCGAAAGGGATGGATGGTGGTTTTGTCGGTATCCAGCAAGGTTTGGAGGTGGCGCGAGTACATACGGCGGCACGATCCATTGGCGCCGCCCAGGGTGCAATGAATGTCGCCATCGACTACGCCAATGAGCGGGAGCAGTTTGGACAGCCTATTGGTAAGTTCCAGGCAATTCGCTTTAAGGTCGCGACCGCTGCGACTGAAATTGAGGCTGCAAGGCAGCTTATGTATTACGTTTGTAATGAAATTGATTCTGGCCGACGTTGTGACAAGGAAGCAGCGATGGTGAAGTATTTCGCCGCGGAGATGTCTGAGCGAGTCACGTCTGACTGTCTTCAGATTATGGGCGGAGCGGGCTATACCACGCACTATCCGGTCGAACGTTACTGGCGCGATGCACGGCTGACCAAAATATTTGAAGGCACGTCAGAAATCATGCAACGCATTATCTCTGACAGGATAATGGGCAAATAGCGTAACGGTATGGTGAAATGAATCGCCTGTTGGACTGCAAAACGTATTCATCGGCCATTAGCAGTAATCGCTCTACGCAGCGCCTTGCTTCAGGTAAACTTCGCCCTCCAGAAATTTAGCGTTTCTCGTAAGATTACTATGAGTGAAGTTGCCCCGGAAAACCGGGAAAAAGGTAAGTCCCTCCAGCCTCTGCGGTCATTGGTGCCGTTTATTGCGCCTTACAAGGGGGTTTTGGCAATTGCCATCGTGGCGCTGCTCATCTCCTCAGCAGCGCTGCTGGCTATGCCGATGGCTGTCCGCAATGTTATTGACCATGGGTTTTCTGTCGAGGATGCCGCGAACGTAGACCGCTATTTTTTCATTCTGCTGGTCTTTGCCCTGGTCATTGGTTTTTTTGGTGCCGCGCGATCCTACTTTGTGAACTGGCTGGGGGAAAGAGTAGTCGCTGACCTGCGCAGCAAGGTCTTTGCGCATGTGATCTATATGGATCCCACATTCTTTGAAACGACAAAAATCGGAGAAGTCCTGTCGCGCCTGACAGCTGATACAACGCTTATCCAATCTGTATCGGGCGTCAGTATTTCAATTGTCCTGCGGTCATCGATTCAGTTTGTCGGTGGCTTGCTGCTGCTGGGTTACACCAACATTAACTTAATGGGCATTCTTCTGCTGATCTTTCCGCTGATTGTGTTGCCGATTCTTGTCGTTGGGCGATGGTTACGAAGGCTTTCGCGCGATACCCAGGACAGAATTGCAGATGCCAGCGGCCAGGCCGCTGAAATACTCGGGAACGCAGAAACAGTGCAGTCGTTCGTCGCAGAAGGTCTTGAGATAGAGCGATTCTCTGACGCTATCCAGGAAAGCTTTCGAACAGCTGTCCGGAGAATCAAGGTGCGGGCGCTGTTAACGACGGTTGCGACAGCCAGCGTGTTTGGTGCATTGATCTTCGTGCTGTGGCTAGGTGCGAAAGAGGTGCTGGGAGGAACTATATCCGGTGGTGAGCTTGGCCAGTTTGTTTTGTATGCAATGTTTGTTGGTGTTGCCGCAGGATCCTTAAGTGAAGTATGGGGAGAGGTGCAGCGAGCAGCCGGTGCGATGGAGCGGCTGACGGAGTTATTGCAGATGGAATCGAATATCCGGGCGCCTGCAAACCCTGTCGAGTTACCTAAACCGTGTAACGGTGCAGTCAGTTTTGAGCAGGTAGATTTCGGCTATCCGTCCCGGAAAAACGAATTTGCTATCAGGGATTTCTCACTTGATATCAGGCCAGGTGAACATGTCGCGTTTGTGGGGCCATCTGGCGCAGGTAAAAGTACGGTATTTCAACTGTTACTTAGGTTTTACGACCCGCAGTCCGGTCGGATTTGTATTGATGGTGTAAACATAAATCTTGCTGATCCTAAGGACGTCAGGTCTGCCATGGCGATGGTTCCCCAGGATTGTGTGATCTTTGGCGATAGCGCCGCGGAGAACATTCGCTTTGGTCGTCCCGACGCGACCGATGCGCAGGTTATCGAAGCAGCCACGGCAGCATCGGCTCATGGCTTTATTAGTGAGCTTCCCGATGGCTATAAAACCTACCTGGGAGAGAAGGGCGCCAGATTGTCCGGTGGCCAGAAACAGCGAGTTGCGATTGCTCGTGCAATTCTTGCGGATCCAGCTATTTTGCTGCTCGATGAGGCTACCAGCGCCCTGGATGCGGAAAGTGAGCGGTTGGTCCAGTCGGCGTTAGATACATTGCAGAAGAACAGAACCACCCTGGTCATTGCTCACCGACTTGCAACAGTGCTTCAGGCCGACAAGATTGTCGTCCTGGATGCCGGCAGGATCCTTGATGTAGGCCGCCATAGTGAACTTGTGACCCGCAATGCAATCTATGCGCAGATGGTCGAATTACAGTTCGGAGAATCTGCTATTCCGGCGAAAGTGCGGTCAACAGGCACTACCTGATAGGTTTCGACCAGTGACTGATCTTGAGTGAGACATTTGCTCCGTCAGCCCAGGCGCTTTTTAATTCGTTTAAAAGCACTGGAGAGCTCGTTCCTAACAACGGTAAGGATTTCTTGCATAACAACACTAATATGATCAATCTGAGTTCTGACTGCTTTGATCGAGGTCAATCTCCTGCGGGTAAGCTGGGGAAATTTTAAGGCTCCTCGAATGACACCCGGAAATATAGCGAGTAGCATTCCCATAAGAGGTGAACAATGACAAAACCCGTAGCCGTGGTGATTGGTGCCACGTCCAAGTGGCAATCTGATGGTCGCAATACCCGAATGGTCCACGGTGGGAACATCCCTGACGACGAATTGCCGCTATCGATACGGTGGGGAGTAGGGG
Source organism: Gammaproteobacteria bacterium (assembly GCA_012961165.1). GTDB lineage: Bacteria > Pseudomonadota > Gammaproteobacteria > Pseudomonadales > Azotimanducaceae > UBA9659. The sequence continues at coordinate 19,700 of DTZW01000211.1, forward strand.
GCGCCATTGCGCTGAAATTTGCGCGCGAGGGTTTCCATGTAGTGCTGACCACAAGAAGCAAGCCCAATGCTTCGGCGCTGGAGGCGGCGATAGATTCTGAGGGGCTTGACTGCATGACAGTGGAGCTGGACCTTGAGTCCGATGATTCGATTTCAACTGCCTTCGAGACAGTCAGGAGCGAATTGGGTGATCCGGAAGTTGTGGTACTCAATGCAGGATACCTGGAGGGCAGGGATCTTCCTCCAGAAATGGAGCTGCTCGAACACATGCCGGTCGAGCTTTTTGAAACAGCGCAAAACATATCGAGCCGGGGTCCATTTCTGGTGGCAAAGGAAATATTACCTGCGATGAGGAAGCGCGCTCAGGGTTCTTTCCTGATCACAAACAATGCCGCTTCGCTGAGGGGCAGGAAGCGACGGACCGGTGAGTCGCTCTACTACCCAAGAGTTATGATGCGCACCCTGGCGCAGGTGTTAACGGAAGAGTATTCGGAGTTCGGCGTTCACGTTGCCAATGTCGTCGTGGATGGGTTGATCGATTCACCAGGAACTCGCGCATTGCCCATGGCGCAGTCGAAGCCTGAAATGATTATCAATCCGGCTGCAATTGCTGATGCATTTTACTATTTGCATACCCAGGACAGGTCCTGCTGGACACACGAATTGCAACTGACACCTTTTTCCGCTCGCCCCAGTTTTTAACCGCGGTTTTTATTTTATGACCTCTATTTTATGACTGTTAGCTTATGAGAACGGATCCGAAGGAAGGCGCCAGACTTAAAGCGCTGACAGACGTAACGCTTGTAGGGGCGGCAGTGGATCTTGTGCTGGGAGTACTTAAGATATTTCTCGGCGTCGTGGAAAATTCGCAGGCACTTGTCGCTGATGGGATTCATTCACTATCCGATCTCGTCACAGACGGCATGGTGCTGGTGGCGGTCAGGCAAGGTAATAAAATGGCTGATGAGGATCATCCTTATGGCCATGCCCGGATCGAAACGATCACCACAGTCTTGCTGGCGCTAGCGTTGTTTCTTGTTTCGTTTGGTATCGTGGATAACGCCTTGGATGTTTTGTCCGAGCCAGGCAGAGATGTGACTCCAGGGTGGGTTGCCCTGTCGGTCGTCATGGTGTCGGGACTTAGTAAGGAATACATCTACCACTACACGACGAAAGTGGCCAAATTGCATCAATCTCTCATTCTTGAGGCTAACGCCTGGCACAGCAGAACCGATGCGATTTCATCAGTGATGGTGTTCGTGGGTATCGCCGGGGCGATGTTGGGATTACCAGAGCTGGATGCTCTAGCGGCGATTGGTGTCGCCGTCATCATCGCCAAGGTTGCCTGGGATCTAGGTGCGCCCAGTGTGCAGGAGCTGGTAGACAAAGGGATGGATCGGTCTTATCTCGACGACCTGGAGGATGCCGTTGGCAAGACCCATGGTGTTAAGGGGTTTCATGCCTTAAGAACGCGTCGGATGGGTGCGAGTGTTTTGGTTGATGTACATATTGCTGTCGATTCGATGATTTCAGTTTCCGAGGGTCATCAGATTGCGGACCAGGTGAGGTTTGGACTGACGGAACAGTTCCCTGAGATCAGTGACGTTGTCGTCCACGTGGATGCTGAGGATGATGTGTTTGATGACACGTTGCCGGATAGGGGTGAGTTGTTGCAGCTCCTGGAGCAATGCTGGAAGGAGTATTCGCCAGCACAGAATATCCTGAGGACGAACCTGCACTACCTGAACGGGTCTATCAGGCTGGAAGTCTGCTTGTCGTTCACCCTCGCGAGTTCACCGGCTGCGGCACGTGAGATAGCAGATAAGCTTAAGCGCCGTGCTATGGAGTTTGTCCCGCAAATCACCCAGGTTCAGGTGTTGTTTGCCGCCGATGATGATTAAGAAGGAATCGAATCAACCTGCAGAGATCAATCGAATTGACCCGGTATCGTGAGCCCCGTCCTTGATTAGACAATCGACAAGCCTCCATCAACCGGTAGAGATATGCCGGTAATGTAACCAGCTTTGTCCGAGGCGAGGAATGCCGCAGCATGAGCGACGTCCCAGGCACTTCCCATTTTTCTGCCGAGTGGCACTAGCCTGTCCCGCTCTGCGATGACTTCATCCCTCGGTTTGCCCGATTGAACCCTTCCTTCGACCGCCATGGGCGTATTCATCAAACCAGGAAGAATGACATTGGCTCGAATGCCGTATCTGGCGTTACCGGCGGCAAGCTGCTCCGTGAGTGCTATGACCGCTGCCTTGGTGGTTTTGTAGCCAATTAACGGGAAAGGCTTAATCGCTGCCAGAGACGAGATATTAATGATGACTCCGGAGCCAGCTTCTCTCATATGAGGTAGCACATGTTTGCTGGTGAGGACCATCGAACGAAGGTTGATAGCCACCATGTTATCGAAGCCTTCGGGGGTTATTTTTTCAACGCTTGCATCCTGGCCTGCAATGCTGACGCCGACATTATTGTGCAGGATGTCGATTCGCCCCCATTTCTGTACGACCGTACTGACGAGATTCTTGATTCCGTCTTCATCACGGACATCCAGTTCGTAGGCAAATGCCTCAAAACCTTCGGCGACAATCAGTTTGACCGTTTCTTCTGCGGACGACAGAAGCCTGTCTGCGACAGCTACCTTGGCTCCTTCGCGGGCGAATAGAATCGCGGTTGCCCGCCCATTTCCTATGGTTTCACCCGGTGTCTGTCCGCCGCCCACGACGATTGCGATCTTGTTTTCCAGGAGTAGTTTGTTTTCCAGCGGCACTTTTATCTCCCACATTGATGGTGATGGATAGCTTACACCGAAAAAAGGGTTTGTATCGCTTCTGAATATAAGTACCATGGTCATGACCATGGTCATATAAGGAATGAATATGAAAACAATCAAAGCTTCCGAATTTAAAGCCAAGTGCCTCAGCCTGATGGATGACGTGGCGCAATCCGGCGAAGAGATTGTCGTCACAAAGAATGGCAAACCTGTTTCCAAGCTTGTTCCAATTAAAAGCAAACCACGTGAGGTCTACGGGCTACACAGGGGAATGTGGCAGTTGATGGATGAACTGGTTGAACCAGTCAATGAGAATTGGGATGGAGACTAAAGACACACCGTGTTTTGGATCGCCAGGAAGATGTCCAGTTTTCTGATGATCTTGTTAGATACCCACGTACTGGTCTGGCTGGACCAGGGTTCGGAGCTCCTTGGAAAAAGAGCGCGCCGGATGATTGAGCAGTCGCACCAACAAGAAGAGGTCGCTATCGCATCCGTTTCCTTCTGGGAAATTGGAATGTTAATCGAAAAGGGACGTCTCGCATTTGAGGGGTCACTGACTGAATGGAGAGTGTCGCTGCTCAATGGTGGATTCGTTGAACTACCTGCTGATGGCAAGGTAGCGCTCGCTGCAGCGAGTCTGAAGGGATTTTCAGGCGACCCTGTCGACAGATTGATTTTAGCAACCGCGCTGAATCAGGAAGCGAAATTAGTGACTGCTGATGATCGTTTGTTAGGTCATCGCGGTCTGAAAACTATTAACGGGTTGATTTAAACCTGCCGAGGAAGCAATGAAAGTCATTGTGTTTAGTTTGTTGATGTTTATACCGCTGGTATTCGGTGCAACGCCAGGGTTACCTCTCGAACTGATGGAACCCACCGATATCCGGGACATTGAACGTCTGGATTACGAGGTCGTTAGACTTAACGCCAAGATCAAGCAGTGCGCCGCAGCGGGCCTCGCGCCGGCGATAGAATGTCACTGCTTCTATCCCAATAAACTTGCATCCGCTATTAATGTTTATCAGACGGTGCTCGAAAAACACCCTGACTGGGAGAACCGGGCCGTACTCTGGTGGGATAGCGCAAGAACGATGCCCTCAAACCTTCATTTGGGAGGTTTAAAATTCACGATTGAGAAATCCTGCCAGAATCTGGTCAGTCTATGACTGCATTGCGGTTATCGCTTTCGCTCGTTCGGCGATAAAACTGTAAGACTCAACTGGATCTTTAACGCGAGTTAGTTGGGGCGGCTCTCCATCACCTGCGGGATTGTCGACAATCAGGCATTCGCCTGCACCCCTGCGTTGTAGTGTGTCCACGGCGATTCGGGTCCCATACATCAC
>DTZW01000212.1 GCA_012961165.1 Gammaproteobacteria bacterium
CTATTCAATAACTTATAAATCACTTTGAGTCCTTCCGGGCCCACCGCTATTGCTTAGTTAAGTTGAAACATCTATTCAAAAATAACCTCGATATGGGCGCGTTGAGCCGCCCGACAAAATCGTCGTTTTTAGTCCTGTTTACCCTGGAGCCGCTGTATCGATCCATCATCGTGACGGTGGTGCCGCTGATGGCGCTGGAGCGTTTCGGATCGGCGCAGGATGTGAGTATTTTCTTCTTCATGCTCGGGATACTGGGCGTCGGCATGAGCCTCGCTGTGCCCTGGCTGGTGAGGTGCCTGAACCGGCGCGGTACGTTCTTGCTAGGCGTCCTCGTCGGCGTGGTCAGTATGCTGCTATTTATGCACGACGAACTGTGGGCGTTCTGTGTCGGCTTGGCGTTGCATTTGTTCGCCGCCTCCTGCATCGACGTAACGCTTAACCTTTACTTGATGGGGCACGTGCGGCGCCACGATTTTGGTCGCTACGAGCCCGTACGCATGTTTTTCCTCGCGTTCTCATTCAGCGTCGGTCCGTTTCTAGGGGTCTATCTGCGCAACGCGGTAAATCCCGCGGCGCCTTTCCTTGTCGGCGCCGTCGTCGTCCTGCTGCTCGGTGCCTATTTTTTCTACCTGCGGTTCTCCGACAACCCAGCGCTCGGCGGCAAGCGCGTTGCCGTGGCCAATCCGATTCGCTACCTGCCAAGGTTTTTCGCGCAGCCGCGCATGACACTGGTTTATCTGTTATCGGCGATACGCTCCGGTTGGTGGACCATGTACTTCATCTATGTGCCGATCTTCTGTGTCACCGCGGGGCTTGGCGAGACCATGGGCGGTGCGCTGGTGTCGCTGGCCGTGAGCTTCGTGATGGCGACGCCGTTACTGCGCGGCACGATACAGCGCTACGGCATTCGCCGGGTGTTGCTGGTAGGTTATGCCGGCGCCGGGTTGGTGACAATCGGGGTCGGTGCTTCCATGGGCCTACCCTATCTGGCGGTGGGGCTGATACTGCTGGCGGCGCTGTTTGCCGTGCTGTGTGACTCGGTGGGGAACACGTTGTTCTACCGTGCCGTGAGATCCTGGGAGCGCTCCGAGATGGCCACCGTGTTCGGTAGTTATCGATCCGTCGCGAGCCTGGCCTTTCCGGGCGTTTATTCAGGTGTACTCGCCATCTTCCCACTACCGGCCGTGTTTGTCTTCACCGGATTCGGGATGCTGGCCACAAGCTTTATGACGCGTTTCATCCCCACCCGCATGCGATGAAGGTGGGCTTGTTTTAGCTATTGCAAAATTCTGTATCGCTGTGTGGGTGGGATATTTACGGTACTGACAAATTAACTTTCAAGCCTATGCGAATTCCCGGAAAGATCCTGTCTACAGTGATGGTGTTACTTATCAGAATTTCTGCCGGTTCATCCCAATATTTGTTCATTACTACGTCCATTAAAAGGACACAAAGCCCGTCTTCGAAAACTTCGTTTGTAGATATTTTGTCTTTTTGCGAAAAATCCCAGATACGATAGGATCAATTGGCTCTATAGGCCCTATCCGCCCTCGGGTTCCCATCCCGCTTTGATCAGGCCCTCGATCAATATATCGGCGAGCGCCGAATTGGGCACAAAGATTTTCTTGTAGTCTTCACGGGTTTTCAGATTGGGTCGAAGCGCGAGATAGTCATCAAGCGCCTGTTTGGCCTCTTCACCTTTATCCAGATACCCCATAACAGCGGCTTTGAATCCACGGTAAAGACCACGGTTTGGAAACTGGGCAAGGCATTGCTCAATGCTCCCATGGGCCGCCTCGTAGTCGCCGACCCCGAGTTTGGAGAAGTAAAGTCCCGACCGGTATTCAGCAACGTTGGGGTCAAGCGGATTGAGGTCAATCGCCTGCTGGAAATGCTCTTCGGATTCGGCGTACTGGCCCGCATGTGCAAGCGCGTGCCCCAGCGCGTGATAGGCATCCGGATAGCTGGGGTTCAAATCAACCGCGCGTTTGAAATACTGCCGGGCCTGTTCAAAGTTGCCCTTGAAAAAGTAGTAGGCCCCGGTATTGACCGGTGCTTCGGGATTTTTGGGATCGAGTTCGGCAGCCTTCTTGGAAGATGCGAGAATCTCTTCAAGCGTTTCGTTCGAGTCTTTTCCGGAAAACTGCAGCAGTTCACTCAACGCAATCTTGGCCAGGAGAGAGCGGGCGACCGACAGCGACTCGTCAAAGCGTATGGCTTCTTCGCAAAGCCGTCTCGCCTCAGAGGGTGCGGGATCCTCATGATTAGAGGTGCCTAATGGACCCCGGGTCTGCCATACAAAGTATCATGGCAGCACTTTTGAGGCGGCAGGGCCCCGGGCTTAGTCATCGCCCCAGGCATCTGTTCTAACCAATCCACGCCCTCAACAGACGACGCGCCAATGGCATTCAAAGGGTCTTTGGGTGACATTGCTGTGACATTAAATACCATCAAACTGTCATCTTATTCGTGAGACAAGAGAGGGTGTTTAAAGCCCGCCGAGTTCGAGATTATTTGATCAACAACCGCATTCCTGTGGTTAGCGAAGGCACCTGGAATGGAGAGGTAACTACGGCGACACTGTCACATTTTGCTGAATCAACACCAGAAGAATTTCTGGTAAATACTACAGATTTGCATAGCTACAACCTTGAGCCCACGGCACCCCGGCGCCAGGGCCTAGAGGCCAGAGACGGAAAGCTATTTGTGTCGGATACTCCTGGCTTGGGGGTAGCACCAGATTATCAAAGTCTCGGGCAATCCATTGCGGTATATCAATAGATTGACAAACAAACTAACTGGAGCCAGATAAATAATGAGTGAAAAAACTAAAGTCGGTAGTTCTTATCAGGCAAATTCTCCTGAAGAGCAACAAGCCGCTTATGATGACTGGGCGGCAAACTATGAGAAAGACTTGTGTGCAATGGGATACCGAATTCCTGCAGTAGCGGCTGCGATATTTAGTCGATTCGTCCCATTGGATTGCGGTCCAATACTCGATGCTGGATGTGGCGGGGGTATACAGGCAGAGCCATTGCACCATGCGGGTTACGGGCCAATCACGGGCATCGACTTTTCCGAAGGCATGCTGGATGTGGCCAGGGAAAAGGGTTTTTATACAGAACTTCGGCAAATGGAGTTGGGCAAACCGTTGGGTTTTGCTGATGAAACTTTTTCCGTTGTATTTTCTATAGGTACCATCACCCCGAGGCATGCTCCTCCTTCGAGTTTTGAAGAATTACTTCGAATAGCAAAACCGGGAGCAACTTTTGTTTTTTCCATGCGAAATGATCCTACCCAGGAACCTGGGTATCCTGCTGCGCTGGAACACCATACTAAGAACAATCATTGGCAACATGTTTTTTCTACAGATGGTTTTTATTCCATGCCATACGGCGAGCCAACAGTTACCCATCAAGTTCATGTATATCAAAAGAAATAAATAATACCCTCAGGTTTAGAGTATAGGCAGCATTAACGCCCCTTCCTGCCACCATTTGCTATAGATACTTGGCCGCTGTCTATAGTGGAGCGCGTTAAGGTCGACCAAGCAGAGGTAATGAAGATGATGCGTGAGTGTGCGGATAGGACGCCATTAATACCGCTGAACTTAACTTTTACAAAGTAGGTATCTCTGTCAATTACCCATTGAGTGGGGTTAACTGGTTAACGACTAAACCTCAACGTAGATTTTACTGATGATACGCCACTGATCATCAATCTTTAGCAAATGGAAATGATTGACATAATTCGTACCAAGTAAGTTATCTTCGACCACGCCGGCACTTGCCATGCCCCCAGCAATATGGATAAAGCTAATCTCAGCTTGATAAGCTTCGCCTGAACTCTTGGACGACGGCTCAGACTCTAGTTGATCAAAAAATGGTTGCGGTGAGCCAATTTCCAAGTCGCCACGGTAATAGCCAGACATAAGTGCATCTGGGTGAAAGCAACGT
>DTZW01000213.1 GCA_012961165.1 Gammaproteobacteria bacterium
GGGGACGCTGAGGGCTCTTTATTAAGGGACGCTGAGGGCTCTTTATTTAGAGACGCTGAGGGCTCTTTGTTAAGGGACGCTGAGGGCTCTTTATTAAGGGACGCTGAGGGCTCTTTATCCCGGGAATCTATTTGACCCTGCAGCCATGCGATGGCTTCCTGCTCGGCAAAGTCCTCAAGAGAAAAAACCACATCCTCGGACGATTTGAAGCGTTCAACTGCTTGTTCTGGTTTTGGTCCAACATCAACGGGAGCATCTGGCTCCTGTAATATCAGAGCTGGTTTATCTTCGATGGCGGGTTCTGGCTCAGTCCGGTCCGGGATGGGCTCGTCGGGTATGTCTTCAATAACTATAGCTCCTGGTTCATTTGTTCCTAGCTCCTCGATCTGGGACTCCAGTTTTTTGACCTTGGATTTCAGGTGCCGGGTGACTTTGCGGATGGCATCGCCTGTTTTATGGGCGCTCTGTGCGTCGCCAAGTGCTTCCTGGAGCATTTCGGTCTGTTGCTGGGCAAAGGCTTCTGCCCGTTCTGCTTTTGCTGCCAGACCGGACTGAATCTCCTCGAGGTCAGCTAACTTCTGTTCAATAGCTTCTGGTTCATTTGTTCCTAGCTCCTCGATCTGGGACTCCAGTTTTTTGACCTTGGATTTCAGGTGCCGGGTGACTTTGCGGATGGCATCGCCTGTTTTATGGGCGCTCTGGGCGTCGCCAAGTGCTTCCTGGAGCATCTCTGCCTGTTGCTGGGCAAAGGCTTCTGCTCGTTCTGCCCTCTCCATTTCCTCTTTGGATCGTGCTTCTGCTGCGATTAGTTCATCGATGCTCTTGCCGTACGGCAGGCTGAGTTGCTGGGTTTGTATTTCGACGGCAGGCAAGCAAATGCTAACGATTGCTTTCCCGGAGCTAAAGTTCGTGGCCAGTCGACCGTCAAGTACCAGGGCCAGTCGGTTAGCGACACCGAACTTCACCCGCTCGCCTATACTTAAGGATGTGTTGTGCAAAGCGGGGTTTGTCATCGCTTCAAGCTCTATGGCGACGTTTTCTCCCGATGGGTGATAGTGAATTTCTATGATGAGCTGGTCACTTTTGAACTGCTGGTGAATTGATATCAGGCCAGTGTCTGTTCGTTCGATTGCTTGTTGGAGCAGAATCGAGAGGATTTTTGACAGTTTGTTGGCATCCAGAGACAAGTAGAGTGGTAAATCTTCCGAAGGCGCTGACCGCAGGCTAGCGCTATGGCTCGGGTTCTCTGCCGACAGCCGCGTAATCAGGTTTTCTACTAGCGAGCGGCTATCGAACGCGAATGCTTCTACGGATGCCTTCTTTTCTTCGAGCTGCACCAGAAGCAGTAAATCCCGCATAAGGAACATAATTGAAGTGTCTTCGGTGCCCAGGATTGTCAGACTTCTGGCGGAAGGGTGGTTCCGTTTTCCTTCGAGCACTGCTTCCGCGTAATCGAATATCACCTGCTGAGTTGGCGGTTCCGGGGACGTCGAAATGTCGAGCAGTTCTTCTTTTGAGGGTTTAGCGGCGACTGGAGCAGGTTCGCCGCTCTGTGGCGGCGGGATCCCTTCGTTTTGCGATCTTTGTTGTCGGTAATAATAGGCAAGAGCACCAACAACGATCAGTGCTACACCGGCAAAGAGATACCACAACCAGCCTGAGTCTTCAGCTGGCTGTTGGGTGCGGATGACGGATGTGGCATTCGGTGATGGCGCGATGATGGCGGGAATTTCAACTGCGGACACCGGATCATTCGGTATCGTGATTGTTTCTTCTTTCTGAACGGGCTCAGCTGTGTTTTTTTCAACGCTCAGTTCACCTTCACCTGGTTCAGGAACCGGGACGTCACTAATATCAGTATCAGTCCGTTCTGCTCTGATACTCTCCTGGATTGGCTCATCTTTGGCGACTTGATCCGCAAGGATTCTTTCCAGTCCATCGATGCCAAGTCCTGGTTCTCGAATAACGATGCTTGTGCCTGCATCCGTCGTGTGAAACCGTTCGATGACGCTGAACGCGAACCCGAGGTTGTTCAGCGTAGCTGCCCTGATTTGCGCAACGGCATGTTGGCTAAACACCCCCACAGAGATTCTGTCAGCGTAGTCACCACGCGCGACATACAGGTAGTCCTTAATGCCTGAGTCCGCCAGTCTCTGAAGGTCATCTGACGCAGCGCTGTTGCTGGTGTATTCGCGGGAAATGACTATAAACCCAAGAGATTCCTTTGCAGGGGTGTCTTCTAAACTGTAGTGCAGATTGTTTTTGTCAAGACGGGTTCTGGCGGTCGTAATGTCTTCAATTCGGTCCAGGGGCCCTATTGTCAGCTCCCCGTCGGCATTATTGATGAGGAAGTGGTCACTAGCGGTCACCGCGAAACTGCTGAACATCAATGCCAGCATCGCGAATATCCAGGACGCCCGGTAATGCTGGAACCGCAGTCGAGACGTCGACATCATAAAGTCAGGTACATTGTATTTAGAGCTTTACAGGATAGCTTACCTGTCGAGCTTAATCGATCCAATACAGATGCTCATCATACGGCCATGAACGATTCAGTGAAGTTTGAACTCATGTTCCTTTCCTGGGATTTAGTGCTAAGGTTTGGAGCTGATTTTTATGCGACTTGGCTAACATTCATGAATGAACCTATTTCAGGCGTATCCCCATATGGTCATGCCATCGGGATGTCTGTGCAAGACACGACAGACTCTAAGCTGACCGTAAAGGTACCCTATGCGGCGCACCTGGTTGGCGATCCAGACACCGGGGTTATTCATGGTGGCGTAATCACTGCCGCGCTGGATAACGCCTCTGGGTCGGCCGTAAGAGCGAGCAAAGACTGGCACGACGATCTGAGCATGGCGACTCTGGACATTCGAATTGACTATATGAAACCAGCGACTCCGCATGTTGACCTGCTGGTCACGGCGGAATGCTACAAACGAACAAAAACGATTGCTTTTGTCAGGGCCGTTGCCTATCACGAAAGTGAAGACGATCCGGTGGCCACATCGGTGGCAACCTTCATGATGGGTACGCCCAACCAGCGGAGGTCCTGAAATATGCAGATATTGAAACAACTGAGGGAAGAAGGCCGTGCAGAAGATATGCAGGCGTTGCTCGACCACATTCCATACGCGAAATTTATGGGGGTACAGGTCGACAGGAAGGGAAATGAGGTCACTACCATCCTGCCGTTCGATGAAATGTTGATTGGTAACACGACCCTGCCCGCACTACATGGCGGAGCGATTGGTGCGTTCCTTGAACTTACCTCATTGATCCAACTTTTGTTTAACACCCAATGCGAGAGTCTGCCCAAGACCGTCGACGTTTCAATTGACTACCTGCGCTCGGGGCGACCGGTGGAAACTTTCGGTCGTGCAGTGGTCACTCGCCAGGGGCGCCGTGTGGCCAATGTTCGTGCCGAAATCTGGCAGGATGAATTCAACAAGCCCATTGCCGCCAGCCATGGTCACTTCCTCCTAACCCCCGTCTAGTCCATTTCTAAAGGGGACGGAGGGGGTTAACGCGTATGTTTGGGCTCTGTAAGGTCTAATCCAGGGGATAAATGTGATTTTTACTCCGACCGTAATTTCGTTATCCTGCATAGCTAAAATCAATCACTATTCCTGAGAGGAAGATTCATGGGAGATGTATACATAGTAGAAGCTTGCCGGAGCCCAATTGGTAAGCGAGGCAAAGGGCTGGCTGGTCTGAAACCGGCTGACCTTCTGGGTAAAGTACAAAAAGCTGCACTTGATCGAAGTGGTATTGCGCCAGAGAAGATTGACCAGGTCGTCGGTGGTTGTGTTTCCCAGGTAGGTGAGCAGACTTTTAATATCGCTCGGATTGCCTGGTTGAGTCAGGGATTACCGCTTGAGGTCGCATCAACAACGGTGGACGCTCAGTGTGGTTCCAGCCAGCAGGCAACTTCCATGGCAGCGTCGATGGTCGGTGCTGGTATCGAGGATGTTGTGATGAGTTGTGGTGTTGAGATGATGTCTCGCGTTCCGCTGGGTGCAGCGATGAAAGATGGCTCTCCGATGGGTGAGAATTATGTAAATCTCTACCAGCCAACCAGCCAGTTTATAGGTGCGGCGATGATCGCCGAGGAATACCAGGTTACTCGCCAGGATACAGACCAGTTCGGACTCGAGAGTCAGGAAAAAGCGATCCAGGCGTGGGAAGAGGGTCGATTTGATCGTGAAGTTGTAAGTATCGAAGCGCCGATTCTGAACGAAAAATTCGAGCCAACCGGTGAAACCCGGATGATTACAAAAGACGAGGGGCTAAGGGCAACCACGTTTGATTCTCTCGCAGCCCTTACGCCTGTGCCCGGGCAGGAGATTCATACCGCTGGTACAAGTTCACAGGTATCTGATGGCGCAGCGGCAATCATTATGGCTTCAGGCGAAGCCTGCGAACGTCTTGGCGTTAAGCCCCGTGCAAAGATTGTGTCCACGACACTGGTTGGTGTCGATCCTGTCACCATGCTGAAAGGGCCGATTCCTGCGAGCCGTAAAGCCCTGGACCGCGCTAACCTGACAATTGACGACATCGATGTGTTTGAGGTCAATGAGGCCTTTGCCTCCGTTGTTCTTGCATGGCAGAAAGATCTTGGTATTAATCCATCAAAGGTCAATGTTAACGGTGGTGCGATTGCCCTGGGTCACCCGACAGGCAGTACAGGAGCACGTTTGATCACGACTGCGCTGCATGAACTTGAGCGCACCGGTGGCCGGTATGCACTGATTGCGATGTGTTGTGGTGGCGGTCTTGGGACAGGGACTATTATTGAGCGTCTCGACTAGGCCCATCTAACCAGCAGAAAAAAAGGGGCTTACGCCCCTTTTATTCTGCTGGTACATTGTTACTTTTTATCGAAAGCGATATTGAGCCCGGTCATGCCGTGGAGCAGCGCATTTGCCGAGAATTCCGGATCCGATGCACCATCTGCGAGCCTGAAGTTTTCCATACGATCCAGGATTATCTTGAAGCCGATATTCATTTCCCTGCGGCTGAGTGCGGCGCCAAGGCAGTGATGTACGCCTTTTCCGAACGCAACCTGGTCTTTCAGGTTGTTGCGCATCAGTTTGAATTTTGCTGCTTCAGGAAACTGGTTGTCGTCGTGGTTGGCAGAGGCGAACCGGGCGAACAGAATTGAATTCTCGGGGATGGTAACCCCGTGCATTTCAACTTCTCGCGTCGTCCTGCGGAACATGTTTGATGATGGGCTTGAAATTCGCAGTACTTCTTCAACCAGTCTTGAAATCATTTCCGGAGAAGGGTCGTCTTTGAGCAACTGGTATTGATCAGGGTTTTCGATCAGCAGCCAGAGGCCTTCTGTCAGGGATGCGCTGGTCGTTTCATTGCCTGCCACGAGAATTTGGGACAGCATCGACAGACATTCAGCATCAGTGAGTGGTTGCTCGCCATCAAAGCTGGCATTGACCAATTTGGATAGAATATCATCGGCCGGTTCTGCGCGACGTTCGTTCATTCGAGCAACGAAATAATGCTGGAACTCCACCATGTCTTTTGCTGCTTGGAGTATTCCTTCCTTGTCTAGTTGTTGGCTGAGGTTCCCGATAAAGGCCTCAGTCCATTTACGGAATAACGGAAGGTCTTCCTGTGGTGCTCCGAGCTGGGAAATAATTACCCTTAGTGGCAGGGGCACGCCAAATTTCGACAGGAATTCGCATTCACCCTTGTCAATAAAAGTGTCGATCAACTCGTTTGAGAGGTTTTCAATAAAGGGCTCGAGGCTCTTCAGACTTGAGGGTGAAAACGCTCCGTCGACGAATTTACGATAGCGTCTTTGATTGGGTGGATCTTCTGTCAGCATCGTGGGTACATTTTCGTACCCGGATTTGAGAACCTCTATAACTTCAGGGTCTTCTGATCCGGCCATGGCGCGAGTCGGGCCCATCATGCGGCTGGAAAATGTTTGGTGGTCTTTCGCAATTTGGATGACATCTTCATAGCGTGAAACAAAAAAAATGCCGGAATTCGGGTCCTGGAATACGGGTGCTTCATCCCGTAGTCGTCTGTTCATCCCCCAGGGAGATTTTAAAATATCCGGATGCATTGGGCTGATTTCATGGACAGGACAGGTTGCGACTCGTGCAACTTCATCTGACATTATTTGGGAACTCCGGTATTTTTCCAGATGGTAGAGAATACCACTAAAACAGCCGGCTGTGATTGTAATCCGCTATACTTCGCGGGTTGTTCATCGATAGGCAAGAACGTGATTAATAAGCAGGTTGTACTGGCAAGACGCCCTTCGGGTGTTCCCGTTCCGGAGGATTTTCAGGTTGTGGAGACAGAGGTCGCAACACCCGGGCCCAATGAAGCGCTACTTGAGAATCTGTATGTGTCGCTGGATGCAGGTTTCAGGAACTGGATGGATGAGGGCTCCGGTGACGATGTGCTGCCGGCGATGGAGCTTGGGTCTCCGGTAATGGGGTTGACGGCCGGCCGGGTTGTCGAATCCAATCGAGATGACTTGAAGGTGGGTGAGGTGCTGGTCGGGCGGCTTGCCTGGGAAGCTTATTCAATTGCCACCGACCAGGACCTGTTGGTTCCTATCGAGGGAAAATTTCAGCAACCGGCGAACCTGTTTCTGGGATTGCTGGGGGATACTGGTCTTTCCGCCTACTTCGGCTTAGAGCGTGTTGCGAAGTTGCAGCCCGGGGAAACAGTTGTAGTATCTGCTGCCGGTGGTGCTGTTGGAAATGCAGCCGGACAGATTGCAAAAGCAATGGGTGCAGGGAAAGTTATTGGGATTGCTGGCGATACCGAGAAATGTAAATGGCTAGAAGAAGAGGTCGGCTACGACGCAACCATCAACTACAAGACTGACGATATTGATAAGGCGCTTGGTGAGCATTGTCCCGATGGAATTGATGTCTATTTCGACAATGTCGGTGGAAACCTGCTGGAGCCAGTGTTGGACCATATTAACTATCAGGCACGTATTGCATTTTGTGGTGCTGTGGCAGACTACACTTCAGAAGATGGTGCGGGGCCTGGTAATCTCTTCAGGCTGGTAGCTAATTGCGCGAAGCTTGAAGGTTTTATGACTCACTACTGGACCGCGGACTATGAAGTCGCAAGAGAAGTACTCGTCGGTTGGCTGGAATCAGGCAAGCTCAAGAGCTATGAGGCGCGATACCAGGGAGTGGAGAACTGCGGTGTGGCATTCAGTGACATGTTTAACGGGAAAACTTTTGGTAAGACGATAGTCAAGGTTGTTGCCGATTCATGAAGTATCCTAATGCGACGCTGTGGTATGTGGTTTTCCTGCTGACGCTTGCATCGACATTGTCTTTCATCGATCGACAGATTCTCAACGTAATGATCGGCCCTATCAAGCGTGATCTGGGGGGGCTCTCAGATACCGAGATATCACTGATCATTGGGCTGGCGTTCTCTACAGTTTATTCACTGACCACGTTACCGCTTGCACGAATCGCGGACAGGTACAGCCGCCGTAACGTTATTGCCGCGGGTATTTTCAGTTGGAGCCTGATGACGGCGCTGGCTGGTATGGCGAATTCATTCTGGGCTCTTTTTGGCGCACGTATGGGGGTCGGGGTCGGTGAGGCGTCTCTCGGGCCGGCCACACAATCAATTCTCGCGGACTACTTTGAACAGCATCGCTTGCCCCTTGCTTATGGAATAGTCGCAGCAGCTCCGTTTGTCGGTACAGGTCTTGCGAATATTGTCGGTGGACCGCTGATAGATTACCTGGAGGCTCGCCCGCTGATAGTGATGCCAGTCTTTGGCGAGATGTACTCCTGGCAGACAGTGTTGGTTGTCGTCGGTCTTCCCGGCATATTGCTGACGCTGCTGATGTTTACGATTAAGGAACCTAAAAGGAAAGGCGCTAGCGCTGATCGTACTGAAGGGTATTCCTATCGCGAGCTCTGGCAGTTTTGCCTCTCTCGCCGGAAGTATCTTACCTATCATTTTATCGCCTACCTTTGCCTGTCGATTCAGGGTTTTGCATTTCTGACGTGGATCGTCGAATTTTTTGTTCGAATTCATGGCTGGACTCGCACAGAGATTGGCCTTACCTATGGCAGTATTGCACTCATCGTGGGGATCATGGGAAGTATCGGTGCTGGCTACTATGCTGGTTACTGGTTGGCCAAAGGCAGGGCAGATGCGCCTATGCGTTTGGCTTTTTATGGCACGATTGGCTTGGGCCCGCTGGCGGTGATTATGCCGCTGGTTTCAAGTGACTGGCTCGCCATTGCTATTATTATTCCGATTACTTTCTTTATGGCGATGCCGCCAGGGCTTTCCAATGCGGCGCTCCAGGCGATTTCGCCAAACAGGTTGAGAGGCCAGATGATTGCAGTGTATTTGATCTGCGTAAGCTTTTTGTCCTACTTGTTCGCACCTTTGATTATCGGGCTAATGAACGATTACGTATTCGGACGTGAAGATGCTATCGGCTTGTCGCTCTCATCGCTGGCGTTCGTGAATTATGCGATAGCCGCGGTATGTTTATACCTCTGCCTGGATCCCCTGAAGGATGCTGTCAGCAGGGTGCACGAGTTTGCGGAAGACTAATTACAGCTGAGATAAGGGGGCTATCTTGGTTTTGCCCCACCGCCGACCCGGAGTATTTCCCCACTTATCCAGCTGGCCGCATCTGACGCAAGGTAAATACACGCGGAGGAAATGTCCTCGGGGGTGCCGAGTCGACCCAGTGGAATATTCCATTCTTCCAGGATTTGATCCAGTTGGCTTTCATCCCGGCCAATAGCTTTCAACATGACTTCTGTTGGGATGGCCCCTGGAGCAACAGCGTTGACCCGAATGTCCGGCGCAAATTCCGCAGCCAGAGTCCAGGTCAGGGAATTGGTACCGGCTTTAGCGGCACCGTAGTGAGCACTACCGGGAACAGGTCCGGTGCCTGCGCCGGATGTGATGTTGATGATTGCGCCTTTCTCCATGTACTTGGCTGCCGCGATGGAGCCGGTATAGATAGAGGTCAGGTTCAGGGCAATCGTCCTGTCCCATTCGTCGCGCGGTAACTCGCGGATGGGCATTCTCATGGGCGAACCACCGGCGTTGTTCACCCAGATAGTGAGCTTGCCGAAAGTGTCGACCGCTGCCCGGGCCAGCGCATCAAGTGCGGTATCGTCGGTGACGTCGGTTGTTACCGCAATTGCTTCTCCTCCGCTTTCACGAATGGCTTCTGCTACCGCCTCAATCTCGTTCGTTCTGCGCGCGGCGACAACCACCTTGGCCCCGGCTTTGGCGAAATCTTTTGCGATGCCTTCCCCAATACCCCGGCCAGCGCCGGTGACGACTGCTACATGTCCTTCGAGGCTATATCGATCGAGTATGCTCATTGTCAGGGTCAGGCCGCCGCTTGTTTCGCGTCTTCGAGACGTTGTTTGAGTTCTTTGAGTTCCTTGTAGAGCTCTGCGGGAAGATGATTTCCATAGGTGGCGTAGTAGTCTTCAATCAGTGGGATCTCTTCAAGCCATCCGTCGACTTCTACCCGGAGTAGTTCCGCAATCTGATCATTGGAAAGACCAAGACCCGAAAAATCGAGCCCACCAACGTTGGGCAGGTTACCGATAGGCGTTTCAACTGCCTCTGCCGTACCCTCACATCGTTCGAATATCCATTTCAAGACACGGGAATTTTCACCGAACCCTGGCCATATAAATTGGCCGTCGTCGTCTTTTCTAAACCAGTTGACGTAGTAAATCTTGGGAAGCCTAACGCCCTTCTGCTGGCCCGTGTTAATCCAATGACTCCAGTAGTCGGCCATGTTGTAACCGCAGAAGGGGAGCATCGCCATGGGGTCTCGTCTTAGCTCGCCGATCTTTCCCGCAGCCGCGGCGGTTTTTTCGGATGAAACAATGGAGCCAAAGAAGGTTCCTTGCTGCCAGTCCCTGGCCTCGTTCACGAGCGGTACAACCGTTGCTCTTCTTCCGCCAAATAGAATGGCGCTAATGGGAACGCCCTTTAGGTCTTCCCATTCATCTGCGATAACGGGACATTGGGCGGCTGATACCGTGAACCTTGCGTTGGCGTGAGCTGCCGGTGTTTCAGAGTCCGGCGTCCAGTCATTACCCTTCCAGTCGATCAGGTGTGCGGGTGCATCGCCCATACCTTCCCACCAGACATCGCCATCATCGGTTTCGGCAACGTTAGTAAAGATACAGTTTTCGTTAAGGCTTTCCATGGCATTGGCATTGGAGTCCATGCCGGTTCCTGGCGCGACACCAAAAAATCCGGCTTCAGGGTTAATCGCGTAAAGCTGGCCATCATCGCCAAATTTCATCCAGCAGATATCGTCACCTACTGTTTCAACAGTCCAGCCGGGAATAGTAGGAACGAGCATCGCCAGATTGGTTTTGCCACATGCGCTGGGGAATGCGCCGGCAATGTAATGGGACTGACCTTCAGGATTAGTCAGTTTCAGAATCAGCATATGTTCCGCGAGCCAACCTTCGTCCCGCGCCATGACAGAAGCGATTCTTAGCGCAAAGCATTTTTTACCGAGCAAGGCATTGCCGCCGTAGCCGGAACCGAACGACCAAATCTCGCGTGTTGTCGGGAAATGGGCAATGTGCAGTTTCTCTGGATTGCAGGGCCATGGGGCATCTGCCACGCCGTCATCCAGGGGGACACCCACTGAGTGCACGCAGGGTACGAATTTTCCGTCTTCGTCCAGTTCATTCAGAACGGGCTGGCCGACCCGGGTCATGATGTGCATGCTGGTGACGACGTAAGGTGAATCAGTGATTTCGATACCGATATGGGCGATCGGCGAGCCTACAGGTCCCATTGAAAAGGGGATGACGTACATGGTTCGGCCGCGCATACAACCGTCGAACAGTCCGGTCAGCGTTGAACGCATTTGATCAGGTTCTATCCAGTTGTTGTTCGGGCCCGCATCCTGTTCGTCTTCTGAACAGATATACGTCCTGCTCTCTACCCGTGCGACATCCGCCGGATCCGAACGTACAAGGTAGCTGTTAGGTTTTTTTTCTTCGTTTAGTTTTTTTGCGACACCTGCGTCTAAAAGCAGGTCCCACATGCGGTTGTATTCATCGGTGCTGCCATCGCAAATAACCACGGCTTTTGGCTGGCAAAGGTCTTTCATCTCTTCGAGCCAAGCCGCGAGCTTGTTGTGTTTCAGCATCAATTTTCGCCCTTTTTGTTTGTGCTGGTACCCATAAAATTGCGACCGAAACCGCTGGGTCGTAAGTCGCTGAAGAATAACGTATTCGGTTCTCTAAATCGACGCGTGGCTATGGTTTTTGTGGGTTTCCATTTGAGTCCCTATTGATGGGTTGACTCAGTTTGTCAGGGTTGCAGGGCAAGGTTCTGTTACGATGCGCACCATGCAACTCCAGCCCACCAGAAATCTCGATGAATACCGGCCCTATTGGGCTGAATGTTTCGGTATCGCACCATTTTTGCCCACATCAAGGGCGGAGATGGATGCCCTGGGCTGGGATAGCTGTGATGTGATCATTGTAACCGGGGATGCCTATGTGGATCACCCCAGCTTCGGCATGGCCGTTATTGGCCGGGTGCTGGAAGCGCAGGGTTTCCGGGTTGGTATCATCGCGCAGCCCGAGTGGCGGGGGACGGAAGAATTTTCTGTCCTGGGAAAGCCTAATCTCTATTTTGGGGTTGCCGCGGGCAACATGGATTCCATGATTAATCGTTACACGGCGGATAAGAAAATTCGCCATGACGATGCCTATACGCCAGGTAACATTGGTGGGCGCCGGCCTGACAGGTCGGTCATTGTTTATTCCCAGCGTTGCCGGGAAACTTATCCAGACGTGCCGATCGTCATAGGAAGCATCGAGGCAAGCCTTAGGCGTATTGCACATTTTGATTACTGGAGCGAAAAAATACGCCGATCGGTCCTGCTGGATGCAAAGGCCGACATGCTGTTGTTTGGTAATGCAGAACGGGCAATCGTTGAGCTGACGCATCGGATGGCATCCGGTGAGGCAGTGGCAGATATACAGGATATTCGAGGCACGGCCTATGTGACGGATGAGCCACTTCCAGGCTGGCGTGGACTGGATGAGACCCGGCTACCGGATGAAAAGGCTGATAGCGGCGTTCGGTTGATGATGGAATCAACGCCAGAATATATTGAGCTGCCATCCTTTGAATCGGTTCGGGGTGACAAGGCTCTGTACGCGCATGCATCACGTCTGCTGCACCGGGAAACGAATCCGGGTAATGCTCGCGCGCTGGCACAGCGTCATGGAGACAAAATTGTTTGGCTGAATCCACCGCCGATTCCGCTAACGACACCGGAACTTGACTGGGTGTTTGAGCGGCCTTATCAGAGAATCCCTCATCCTGGATACGGCGAGGATAATATTCCCGCCTATGAGATGATCAGGCATTCGGTCAATATCATGCGCGGCTGCTTTGGCGGCTGTACCTTCTGTTCGATTACCGAACATGAGGGTCGGATTATCCAGAGCCGATCTGAAGAATCGATCATAAACGAGATTAGCGAAATCCGGGAAAAGTCCCTGGCGTTCACTGGCGTGATTTCAGATCTTGGTGGTCCCACCGCAAACATGTGGCGCCTGAACTGCAAAGACAAGGAAATCGAAGAGTCGTGCCGAAGACCTTCATGTGTCTATCCCTCGATTTGCAAGAAGCTGGATACTGACCAGACCCCACTGATTTCCCTTTACAGGAAAGCGCGTGAAGTGGAGGGGGTCAAAAAGGTCCTGATTGCATCGGGTCTGCGTTATGACCTTGCGGTTGAGACGCCGGAGTACGTTAAGGAATTGGTGACAGAACATGTCGGTGGTTACCTGAAGATCGCGCCGGAACACACGGAACAGGGCCCGCTTTCCAAAATGATGAAGCCTGGTATCGGGAGTTACGATACTTTTAAGGCGATGTTCGAGAAATACTCGCAAGAAGCAGGTAAAAAACAGTACCTGATCCCGTATTTTATAGCGGGTCATCCCGGAACGACCGATGAAGATATGCTAAATCTCGCGAGATGGCTGAAAGAACACGGTTTTCGAGCCGACCAGGTCCAGACGTTCTATCCATCACCCATGGCCACTGCGACTGCCATGTATTACTCGGAAAGAAATCCGTTGAAGAGAGTCGCTCGATCTTCTGAGCATGTCAGTGTGGTGGCAAAGGCAAGACAACGCAGGTTGCACAAGGCCTTCCTGCGCTACCACGATCCGGACAACTGGCCCATGCTGCGTGAAGCGCTTCGAAAAATGGGTCGCAGTGATCTGATCGGTAACGGGAAGATGCACCTGATACCAAGAACGCAGTTTTCAAAGCCCGGCTACCGCGGTTCTCGTCCATTTTCGACCCAGCACAATGGTCTACCCAAAAACCCAGGACAAAAAAGCCGCAAATAGTTTTTAAAGGTAACGGAGGGAATTAGTCTAATTCCCTCCGTTACCTTTAAGGGTCAGACTGCCTCTGTAATGTCCAGGGTGTCTCTGAGCTCTCGTTTGAGAAATTTCCCATTGGCGTTGCGAGGCAAGTGATCGTCGCTGAGCCAGATATAGCGAGGTATCTTGTGTTTGGCCATATGTTGAAGGCAAAAGGCTCGAATATCATCAGCGGTCGCAACGGTGCCTGGTTTCAGATAGATCGAAACGCCAACTTCTTCGCCGAGTCTGTCGTCAGGGACGCCAAACACAGAGCATTCTGCAATGCTTCCCATCTTGTGTAGTGTTGTTTCAACTTCGCTGCAATAGATGTTCTCGCCGCCCCGAAGGACCATGTCTTTCACTCGGTCAACAATGAAAATGAAGCCGTGTTCATCGATCGTCGCCACGTCTCCAGTGTGCATCCAGCCGTCGGTGATTGTCTCTGCGGTGGTTTCTTCCCGATTGATGTAGCCCTTGATGACAGGCGCACCCCTGACCCAGAGCTCGCCAGGTTTGCCCTGAGCAAGTTCGTTGCCGTCTGTATCGACTGCTTTCACCTCGAAAACGGGCATGGCGGGTCCACAGCTGGCGGGTTTATCCAGAAAGAAAGTACCGGCAATGGAGGTGATAATGCCGCAGGTCTCTGTCATGCCATAGCCGGTACCTGGGCTAGCATTTTTAACTGCTTTGTCGATTTTTCCAACCAGGTCGGGTTGCAGTTGTGCGCCACCGCCGCCAACGGATTTTAGTGATGATGTATCGTAATGATCAAAATCCGGATGGCTAATCAGCTCACGAGACATCACGGGTACGCCGGTCAGGCTGGTAATTTTCTCGGCCTCGATGATCTTGAGCGCTTCACCAGCATCCCAGCGGTACATGTGAATCAGTTTCCCCCCGGCCACGGTTGTGCCCTGGGCGAGGCAGTTGTTGGCAGTCACGTGGAACATGGGTGTTGTAACCAGTGCTGATGGTGGTTCTACCTCTTCGGGATTGGGTGGTTCGACGTTATTGATCCGGGCGGTAGAGAGGCCGTTTACCTGTGCGGCGAAACCAAGGTTCATGATGTTGTGTACGCATCCACGGTGGGTTAATTGCGCGCCTTTTGGATAGCCGGTTGTCCCGGAAGTATAAAAAATACAGGCGTCGGTATCAGGGTCCACATTCACTTCAGGCAGATCACCGCCGGTAGCGATGACTTCCGCATAGTTGATGACACCGGCGGTAGTATTAGGGAGTCGTACTCCGACGGTAGTGATATCCGGGAATTCATCCCGAATATTGAGGTATCGAGCCAGACGCTCTTGATCGCAGAACAGAACCTTCGGTACCGAATCTTTCAGGCCATAGGTCATCTCATTTTCTACCCACCAGGCATTCATACCAACGACGGTGACACCTGTGGAAACACATGCCCAGTAGAGAAGTAACCATTCAGGGTAGTTTCGAAGGGCTATCGCTACCCTGTCTCCAGGGTTAACACCCTGGTTGCGAAGCCAGTTTGCGATTGAAGCGGCTTCACGATGTGCATCTGCATAGGTCCAGCGTTCCTCACGGAACACCAGGTAGTCGTTAGCGGCATAGGCTGCTGAGGCCAACCAGATTTCGCGCAGGCTGGGTGGGGCCTCTGAATAGACCCGCATGGGGGAACCGCGAACTTCGATTTCCTTGTAATGGAAGGGGGCTCCCTCGGCGATGAGGGCATCCCAGGTTTCCTTATAAATATCGTACATCGTTGGCTCCGCGAACTTCAAAGATTGGGTAAGATAGGGATTCTCTTCACCGGTTGCAAATTCTGTATCTTTTTTCGGGGTGGTTCCGGGTAAACGCGAGGATTGGAAGTGACATATTTATTGGAAGGTTTAAAGGTCATTGACCTTGCCAGTTTTCTGGCAGCACCAGGCGCAGCGACGTTGATGGCGGACTATGGAGCAGAGGTTATCAAGATCGAACCTCCCGGCGGGGATGGCTACCGGCGCCTGCACGGCAATTGGAAGACAGACTATAACTGGCAGCTGACTTCTCGCAATAAGCTGGGGATGTCATTGGATATCACGACCGATGAAGGCCATGAGGTCCTGATGAAACTGCTCGATGATACGGACGTGCTGGTCACAAATTTTCGGAATGACCAGCTTGAAAAGTATGCAATGAGTTATGAAGCCCTTCACGTTCGGTTCCCTCGCCTTATTGTTGCCCAGCTGACTGGATATGGAAACCTTGGGCCGGACAGAAAGCGTCGCGGATATGACTCTACTGCCTGGTTTGCCAGGACCGGGATCATGCAGCTGATGAAGCCCAAGGATGCGCCTCCTGTCTTTCCGGCTGGGGGGGTCGGAGATCATTCAACGGCAATGTCGCTGTTCGCCGGGGTAATGATGGCGCTGTTTAAACGTGAGAAAGAGGGTGAGGGCAGCTTTGTTGAAACGTCGCTTATCGCGAGTGGCTGCTGGGCGAATGGTATGAGCCTGCAGGGTGCAATTTCGGGATTTGACCTGGGCGGGTTCCTGGATAAAAGTAATCGGAGTCCTTTCGCCATGGTGTACGAGACCAGGGACCAGCGATACGTCATTCTGGTATTCACTAATCCTTCCAAAGAATGGCCGGAGTTTGCGAATGCTCTTGGGCATCCTGAATGGCTGGAAGATGAGCGGTTCCAGGATATGCGTACCTTGATGCGGCATCGTGATGACCTGAAAGAGATTATTGCCGAGGCGATTGGCGCAATGAACCTGAAGGACGTGAGCCTTGCGCTAGACAAGTTCGAACTGACCTTCGGTGTCATTGATGGGCTGACGGATGTCGTGCAGGACGCACACCTGATCGAAAACGGTGTGGTCATTAAAACTGAATCGGATGATCCTGGGTTTGAATGGACAATAGCAAACCCGATCAAAATTTCCGGTGAAGCCTGTAAGCCAGCAATTGATCCACCGCTTTATGGGGAGCATTCGCGAAAGATTCTTCTGGATCATGGTTTCACTGAAAAGGAAATCGAATCCCTGATCCAGGACAAGGTGGTTTTTGCCGGAGAGTCCTAGGAAGGCGTGTAACCATTGGCGGTAACAACAACTTTGCCCACGACTTTTCTATCCGTCAGCATCTTCATTGCTTCGACGGCTTTCTCTAACGGGAAAGCGGCACAGATGTGGGGGTCAATATCGCCGTTTTCCAATAATTGGTACAGCTCTCTGCGGGTCCTTTCACCCAGTTCGGGATCTCGGCGTCCGATTTCACCTGCGCGGACCCCTATGACGCTGATTTGCTTTATAAGGATATGGTTCACAGCAGCTTTTGGCCAAACGCCGGATGTGAATCCGATGGTCAGTATTCTTCCGTTCCAGTTGATGCAGCGCATGCTTTCATCAAACACGCTTCCGCCGACGGGATCAAAAACCACATCGGCACCTAGTCCATCCGTAAGCCCCTTAACCTTTTCCCTGAACCCGCCGAGCGAATCGTCAGGCAGGGTATAGTTGATGACATGGTCGGCGCCCCGGGCCTTAACCACAGCAAGCTTTTCGTCCGTACCGCCGGTTGCGATAACTGTTGCGCCAAGGTGTTTGCCAAGATCGACGGCAGCCAGGCCAACGCCCCCGGTTGCACCGTGAACCAGCAAGGTTTCACCAGCTTTTAGACTTCCTCTAATGGTGAGTGCGACGTAGGCTGTCAGGTAAGCGGTCTGATAGGCGGCTGCTTTCTCGAAACTGATCCCCGGAGGGACGGGTTTGGCTGCCTGTACCTCTGCGTTGACCAACTCACTAAATCCGCCATACCGGGCTCCGGCTACTGCCCTGTCCCCGACCTTAAACTGATCGACGTCAGGTCCAACAGCAACTACCTCACCTGCAAATTCACCGCCGGGCGCGAACGGTAATGGGGGGGCAAACTGGTACTTGCCCTGGATCATCAAGACATCGGGAAAGTTAACTGAACAGGCCATGACCCTAATCTGGATTTCGCCTGCGCCGGGTGGCGCGATGTCTACCTCGTCCAGGCTGATCGTTGATATGTCGTCATTGATTTGATGGCAGCGAATCGTCTTCATTACGTGTCAATATTCCTGTCTGATCCTGGGCAGGGACAAGTTAGCACAATACTGATACCCTCGGATTCATTGGCCTTGAATACAAGATGTGAGGCAGGAATAGAGTCAGGAGGAAGTTGTCGTGGTCGAAGGCGTTAACGTAGAAAAAGTGACAAGGTGGTTGGCTGAACGAATTCCGGGGATCAAGCCACCGCTCAGTTTTTCACTGATTGCAGGCGGGCACTCGAACCTTACCTTTCGGTGTGAGGATGGTGCCGGTAACGCCTATGTGTTGAGGCGCCCTCCACTCGGGCATGTTCTTGAGTCTGCTCATGATATGGGCAGGGAACATAAAATCATTGATGCACTGAAGGGTTCTGATGTGCCCGTTCCTGCAAACCATGGCTTGTGTAAAGACAATTCCGTCAACGAGGCTGACTTCTATGTGATGGAGTTTGTCGATGGCCTTGTCCTGAATGACTCCGTGATAGCAGCCACATTGCCAGAAGCTTCAAGAATACCGATCGGTGAAGATGTTGTGGATATTCTCTGCAAGCTTCACGCGATCAATCCAGATGATGTTGGCCTTGGCGATTTGGGCCGTAAGGAAGCGTACCTCGCACGTCAACTCAAAAGGTGGACCAAGCAATGGGAAGCCGCGAAGACACACGATATTCCTGAAATGGAAGAAAGCTGTCGTCTGCTGGCTGACCGCATGCCTGAGCAAATTGGTGCAACCATCGTCCACGGTGATTTTCGGTTAGGTAATATGATCGTCGCGGACGGCAAGGTAAAAGCAATCCTGGATTGGGAACTTTGCACCTTAGGGGACCCGTTGGCAGATGTTGCTTACCTCATGAATAACTGGGTGACGCTTGAGGAAGTTCCGGAGCCTGGTGAAGGCGACCAGTCGCCATCTGCAGCTGGTGGTTTCATTACCAGGGAAAAGATTGCTGAAATCTATGAGAAAGTCACCGACAGGGATTTATCCGGAATCAATTACTATCGCGCTTTTTCCCATTGGCGCCTGGCTGCAATTGGTCAGGGTGTTTACAAGCGATATCTTGTTGGTGCAATGGGCGAGGACACAGATGTGGATCTCGAGAAGCAAAAAGCGGGTGTTGCAAGAAGAGCTATCAGCGCTCTTGAGCTACTCTCCTGACCCGTTAGTGGATAGTTTTGGAATCACTTACCAGGGCCAGTAGCCGCTTGGACGCGAGTTGCTTTAGCTGATCATCTGACGCACCCTGCAAGACCTGTGTATAGGTGTATTGCGCGAGTGTGATGTTGCCCTGCATTTCATACACAGCTCCCAGTTGCACGTTGAACTCATCCCGTTCCGGAAACAGCAAGAGCTGACGGTCGATACATGCCTTGCTTTCTTCCCAGGATTTTTGGCGCCAGAAAATCTGCTTCAGGTTGTCCAGCATGCGAATCAGGACATCCCGTGGTGAAGCCGGGCTGAAATACTCTTCCTTTAGCGTCGCCCTTGGGCCAGCAATCTGTCTCAACATGTTCTGGCAGTCAGCTCGGCTGAGTTCACGGCCAGAAAAAGGATCAACAATAGTGCCGCTGCTGCCACCGTACTGCACAAGAAAATGTCCGGGAAACGAAATGCCACTGACTGGAATGCCAAGTCGTGAACCGATAGCAATATGTACCAGCGCAAGGCTGATCGGAATGCCATGTTTGTAATCAATAACTCGATTCAGGTAACTGTTGGCAGGGTCGAAGTAGTCGGTTACATTGCCGCTGAATCCAAGGTCATCATGGATGTAATTCACCAGCGCGGATACGGGAATGCCAAGATTCGTATGGAATCGATCGTCAGACTTAAACCTGACGGCAAGATCGTCGAGTTCGCTCAGGTAGTGCTCAACAGAGATGTCCTGTTCTGCTTCAGCAGCGATCAGCAGCGCTGCTTCATCCAACCTGATGTCAGCGTCTGGCTGGGCCGCCAGCCGCGCGAACCTGTTCCTGATTTCGTCATCCATTAAGTGCGTCCTCGATCGTCTCAACTTTACAAGGATGAATACTATATGCAATGCTCGCCGCCGCTTTTTGCTGGCATTGCCATTGCTCAGGTTTCATGCACTCGGTGGTAGGGAGAACCGGCAATGGTGTTACTGGGGTTCATGGCTGATGATCGGTCGACAACTCTATTGAGAGATTTTCTGAAGACAATTGATCGCCGGGTTTGCCTCATGCAGCTTGGCATAAACAGGAAGCCCCTGCGCAAATAACGAGCATAGCCCGGCACCGAGGAAGAACACCCTTTAATGTGCCTGTGCGGGCTATTTACAGTAAAACTGATTACAGTAAAACTGATAGTGTAGTCGCATGGAAAGCGAGTATTGACGAAGATACAGCGGAAATAGAATATCATGAAGTCGAGGGGGAGGCGTGAGGGCCTGAGGTCAAACGTGAGAGTCTTCCAGCTCGTACCAAAACTACTTAAAGAACCAACCTAACCGGAGAACAATGTGGAATTTGATTTAAACCAAACGGATGAGCTGCTCGCAACGACTCGTGCGGTCAGGAAGAGACTGGATTTCGATCGGGCAGTCCCTAGAGATGTCATCGAAGAGTGTATCGGGCTATCGCAGCAAGCGCCCACCGGAACAAACTCCCAGGGTTGGCGTTGGCTGATCATTGAGGACGCGGAAAAACGTGCCGGCCTTGCAGAGCTTTACAAGAAAATGGCCGACATCTATCTGGCTGAAGAAGGTCGCAAGGCGGCTGAATCGGGAGACGCACAAACAGCACGAGTGCTCGATTCTGCAGTATTTCTGGCAGAGAATCTCCAGAATGCCCCTGTTCATGTTATTCCCTGCCTGCAAGGGCGCCCACCGGAAGGTACGCCCCTCATGGGTATTGCTGCAATGATGGGATCTATTTTTCCTGCGGTCTGGAGTTTTCAGTTAGCGCTGCGGGCCCGTGGTCTGGGTTCCTGCCTGACCTCGCTGCATCTATTTCATGAAAAAGAAGCGGCAGAACTATTGGGTATTCCTGATGACGTACTGCAGGTGGCCCTGTTGCCTGTTGCCTATACCAAAGGGACTGATTTCAAGCGTGCAAATCGGCCTGACCCTTCAACCATTATCCATTACGACAAGTGGTAGACAGAAAGACAACCGGGTTCAGTATCGCTGATCCTGGTTACTGTTCTGGATTGCCTGGTTCTGCTTTTTTGCGCTGGGCCTCACGAGCCTCCTTTTTCAGCCTTGCCCTTTGGGCCTGGGCAGAAGAGGCGTCCCCTCCAATGTGGTCCTCACCTCGCTCATTGGCCAGGTGGATTTGCTTCTGTCGTTCGCGAAACCTTGCACGGTCCGCATCTGTTTTGCTGTCGATACAGTGTGAACAGCTGACGCCCCTAACGTAAGCGTTACTTTTTTTGTCGGTATCGCTGATCGGCATCCTGCATGCGTGGCACTGGTCATAGGAGCCAGGCTTCAGATAATGGTCGACAGTGACGCGATCATCAAAGACAAAGCACTCTCCTTGCCACAGTGATTCTTCCTTGGGGACATCTTCAAGATATTTCAGGATGCCGCCTTCCAGGTGATATACCTCATCAAACCCTCTGGACTTCAGGAAGGCGGTTGATTTTTCGCACCTGATCCCGCCGGTGCAAAACATGGCGATCTTCTTATGCCTGTTGGGATTCAATTCGGATTCCGCGAATCCAGGGAATTCCCGGAATGACTCTGTGTGTGGGTTTATAGCGTTCTCGAACGTGCCGATCAGCACCTCGTATTCGTTTCGGGTGTCGATCACCGTGACTTCGGGATCTGAGATCAGTTCGTTCCATTCCTTTGCTTTTACGTAGGTACCCACAATCTGTCGGGGGTCGATATCGGTTATACCCATCGTGACGATTTCTTTCTTGAGTTTGACCCGGGTACGTGGGAATGGCATTTCCTCGGCGGTAGATAACTTATAGGCGATGCCGTCGAACCGGCCATCGCTCGCGAGGAAAGCCTGCAGGCTCTTTATACCTTCTGAAGTGCCCGCGACTGTGCCGTTGATTCCTTCTGCAGCGACCAGCAGTGTTCCCTTAACGCCATTGCCTTTCAGCAGGCTCAGTAGCGATTGTTGGAGCGCCTCGAAATCATCAATACTAACAAAATGGTAAAGCGCGCAGATTACTACTTCTTCCCGGTCGTTCTGTGAGTTATCCGCCAAACCTGGCTCCCGCGAAAGTGTCTACCCAGGTGCAACCCTCTCTGGGGTTTCGTTTCGGTTTTATCAGTTGTTTGACCGGTTTGCCGATGCCTATCGTTGCAGCGAAGGTCGTGCGCATTGCCTCATAAATTTCCACGACTCAACCCTGGGTCATTAAGATTGGTGTATTATCGCTCAAGTGTTTAACAAATTCTTGGAAAAATGAGGAGTTACCATGCCAATCAATCCTGAAGCTGTTGGTGTAAAGGGTCAGCCATCACAAAGAAGCTGGACATCAAAAGATGCCCTGTTGTATGCCGTCGGCATTGGGGCAGGTACAGACGAGTTGCAATATACGACAGAGAACACAAAGGACATCGACCAAAAGGTATTTCCCACCTTTGCGGTGATTGTTGGTGGTGGCGGGATACCGATGCGGGAAGTGGGCTCGTTCAATCCTGCGTTGATGGTACATGGTGAGCAAGGCATTGAGCTGCTGAGTGAAATTCCCGCAGAGGGTGAGATCGAAAGTGTTGGCGAGTGTACGGCCATCTACGATAAAGGAAGTGCGGCTGTTCTCGAGTTTACCTCTGAGTCTAAGAATGTTGCGACGGGAGAAGTCCTGCTTAGAACCCGGACCTCGCTTTTTTGTCGAGGCGAAGGAGGCTGGGGCGGTGACCGGGGATCTTCAGAAAAAATCCAGTTTCCGGATCGTACTCCGGACCAACAGGTGAGCTATACAACACGAGAAGACCAGGCGTTGACTTACCGGTTGTCCGGTGATCGGAACCCGTTGCATTCAGATCCTTCTTTCTCAGCTATGGGAGGGTTTGAAAAACCGATTCTGCATGGGCTCTGTACATACGGGTTTACCGGTCGTGGATTACTGAATGCGCTTTGTGATGGCGATGCGGGTCGATTCAAATCCATGAATGCACGATTCTCGAAGCCTGTTATCCCAGGTGACACCCTGACAGTGTCGATGTGGGTGGATGGTAGTGAAGCCCTGTTCAGGACAACCAACCAGGACGGTGATGTCGTGATTGATCAGGGTGTGTTCAGGTTTGAATAAGTATCACCGCCATTTCGACTGGTGTTTGCGCAGCTCACCGAATGAAAAAATCTCGGAATGGGGAAAATGCTTGATGTAGGGGATACAGCGCCAGGCTTTGAGCTGACAGACGAAGAAGGTGAGGTTGTTACGCTGGATGACCTTTTATCAGAGGGGCTACTGGTTCTGTATTTCTATCCCGCGGATTTTACGTCCGTGTGCACGGCGCAAGCCTGTGAAATTCGTGATCGTCACGACGACCTTCGAGCTGTGAGTGCCAATGTCGTCGGTGTAAGCCCCCAGGGGCAATCCAGCCACAATCGTTTTCGCGACCGGTACGACCTGCCTTTCCCGTTGCTCGATGACCGACAAAAAAAAGTGATCAGAGCCTATGGCGTCAACGGGCCAATGGGTCTGGGTGTCCGAAGGGTAACGTTTCTCATTAACCCGGATAAAAAGATAGCCAACAGGGTGGTTGCCGACTTCAGGGTTAAGCAACATATAGATTTGATTGATTCGGTGGTTGAAGACCTGCGCGGTTACTAATTCGAGGAATATACCAGGCAACGCTGAGGGCTCCTTATGGTCGTCTACCAGACGTGTGTATCCCGCTGACCTCTGACAGGTTCCGGGAGAATATACCAGGTAACGCTGAGGGCTCTTTATGGTCGTTTACCGGACGTGTGTATCCCGCTGACCTCCGAGAGATCCCGGGAGAATATACCAGGTAACGCTGAGGGCTCTTTATGGTCGTCTACCAGACGTGTGTATCCCGCTGACCTCTGACAGGTCCCGGGAGAATGTACCAGGTAACGCT
>DTZW01000214.1 GCA_012961165.1 Gammaproteobacteria bacterium
ACATTGACTATCCTCAACCGCAAAACTGCTCAACAGACTTCTTTTCGAAAAAAATACAATCAGGACATTTTTGAAATCTCGGAAAACACTATTTAAAACAACTATTCACGGCTATGGCGGCTGGGGTTGGGGCGGTCGAGACTACTATGGCCACAGCACCTACAGCACCAGTACTGATGTGCGCCAGTATACTGAAGGGACCCTGGCAGTCGATCTGTACGATGTTGCTACCCACAAACCAGTATGGCATGCAGGTGCAGTACGAAAGAACACCAAAAAAATTCGGGAGAACCCGGGCGATACGGTGAGGGAAATTCCTGGCGATATGTTTGCCTTCTACCCACCGTAGCGTTCACTGCCAATCAGGCATAAAAACGAGCATTGAAGCGGGTTTCATTTATTCCACGGAACCCGGGACAGTGCAAACGTAACAGCCCATCTCATGCAATTCATCCATACTCTTTCGGATGGTTAAACCCCACCGCCGAACGGAACGTCGAACTTCCTGAAGGTTAGTTCCCGGGCTGCTCTTTGTGATAATCGTTGGCTCCACATTTTTCTGATCAGTAACGCGAGCCAGAATTTCGCCTGTCACTGAATCGAAAACTTCCACAACCAATGTAGCTTGCCCAAGATCCCTGATGTAAATGTCACCCCGCCCTAATGGCTCCGGGGGGATTTTTGAAACAACATCGATCAATCTCACCGTTATTTCCAGCGTCCCTCGACCAGGCTTGTCAGTGACAACAAAATGCTCAAACTTCCCGAACTCACTTTCAAAAGTTTCCGTGACTGCCGTCTCAAGCAGAGACTTCTGATGATCACTTAGAGGAAATTCATGCGCGGACCTGTTGGTACGGTTGTAGCTTTTTACACGACGATAACTGATCGCTACGTCTTCCAGCATCACGGCATCATATTGGCCCAGATTGATTTCTGGCTTAACCCATGCCTTGTCCAGTTTTGTCTTGTTAACGAGATGCAGGCCATCAAAAGTGACCTCAGCATTAGGACCGAGCTGCACCCTTGGCGTGTTCATTGCAAAAGCCTCACCGCCTAAGAAAGCCTCACCGCCTAAGAAAGCCTCACCGCCTAAGAAAGCCTCACCGCCTAAGAAAGCCTCACCGCTTAAAATTGCGCTCGCTAACAGGAGCCAGATGGGGAGTTTGATGTTTGGCTTCATTGTAGATTTCCTTCCAAGGTTTTCTTTCAGGTATTCACGGTGAGAGAATGTTTTCGATCTGAATAGGATAATTGAAGAAAACAAGCGCCTCAACTGAAACTGGTATGATAGTGATTTGAAAAATACCAGCAACAACCGCCGGATTCGATACTCAGGGAAAATAGCGAAAAAGGGATAGTAATGCAGCTGAAAACTCTACTTGGTTCACTACTTTTTGTCGCCAGTCTTGCAGGTGCGGCGGAGCCTCGAAACTCGGTCGACGAGCCTACTGATCCTGGCGTTAGTGCGAAACAGGTACCCTTCGACTGGCAATTCCCGAAAGACAGAGAGCTTGAAGGAGGCACTCTCACGATATACGCACCACAGGTCGTCTCCTGGGAGAATTTTGAAAAAGCGTCTCTACTGATGGCAGTTGAGTTTCAGTCCCATGAAAAAGATACTCCACGAATTTACGCTACGGTCGAGCTTTCCAACCATACCGACATAGATATGGAGCAACGCCTGGTTATCATCTCTGAGCCCAAGGTCGAAAGAGTACTCGTTGCAGGAGAGCGGATGGATGAATATGCCGCAAAATTTTCGAGCCGCCTTCAGCGTGACCGAATGGCAATTCCACTGGATATTTTCCTGATTTCCCTCGCCCATGATGTCCTTGAGAGCGAAGAAAACGATGGGTTCAACCCGGACCCACCAGATATCCTGGTCGCTGACTCCCCCACGATTATCTTAAACATCAGCGGTGAACCACTTGTCATGTCGATGGCAACCACTGCGTACTCCATCATTGGAAATTCGAACTGGCCATTGCTGAAGCTCACAGAGTCAGAAAACTACTACCTGCTTCACAAGCAGACCTGGTGGAAGACAGAAAACCTTGACGGCCCCTGGCAGAAAATGGCCGGGGCCCCAGCAGGACTCGACACGCTTGACCCCGAAGGTGAGTTCAGCCAGTTCCTGGCCGAGACAGCGGACGCTGGTGACATCAGCATTCACCACGTGACCAAACCCACTGAACTCATCACCATCGATGGGGAGCCTGAAATAGAAGCAATAGAAGGTACGCAGGGCCTGAGTTTTGTCAGCAACACCCAGAGCCCGCTTTTCGTCTACAAGTCCACAGTCTACTTCCTGGCTTCAGGGCGATGGTTCGCGACAAGTGACCTACAAAGCGGCACGTGGAAGATGCTCAGGAAACTCCCTGGGGTGTTTTCGAATATCCCCGAAGATCACGGCATGGGCTACGTGCGCGCGTCGGTCCCCGGTACCCTTGAGGCTAGAACAGCGCTGCTTGAAGCCAGCCTGCCAGAGAAAAAAACGGTGCCCGCTGACGAAAGCCTGGTGCTCGAAAACCAGTATGTTGGCGAGCCAAAGTTCGAGAGAATAGCCAATACATCGATTACCCGTGCAACTAACTCCGGGTATGAGATCTTTCTGCACCAGGGTGTGTTTTATCTCTGCTACGAAGGTGCCTGGTACCAGTCAGATAATGCAGAAGGTCCCTGGACGCCAGCATTCCGCGTACCAGACGATCTGTATAACATCCCCGCGAGTTCATCGAGCTACCCTGTCACACAGGTGAAAGTTGCCTCAAGCACCAGCACCAGCGTGGTCTACGTAGCGTCTACCTCATATTACAGTGGCATCTACAGTTATTACGGTATGCCTGTCTACGGTACCGGGTGGTATTACCCACCTTACTACCAGTATTACTATCACTATGGTCGCTATCCTTACGCTTACTACCCCTACTACCGTTCTTATGGCTACGGCAGCTACTACAACGCCCAAACGGGTACTTACGCAAACCGCTCTGTCTGGGCAGGCCCTTATGGGGGCTATAGCTATAACCAACACAGCAATCCCAGGACAGGTCGCTATGGCTATGTAGAAACCGCGTGGAACAGTAACGAGTGGGCCAGCTATGGAGAAACCTACAATCCCCGCACGAATATCTCTACAGAGACTAAAAGGTACTATTCAGATGACACTAAACGCTTCGAAATGGAGCGAGACATAACCCGCGACGATCAACGTATAGAGACCCACCGGGAAGTCGACATTGATGACGGCTGGTCAGAGACAACCCGGGAAAGTTCCGAGGGCGGCAGCATGTATATGGAGCGCGGCCGCGAGTCTGATGGCAGCTATTCGAGCGATGGCACCATTACGACCAAGGAGGGCAAAACTGCGCAGATAGAAGGTCAGATTGACAACGGACAACGACGGACAGAAATCACCGGTGCTGACGGCGGGAAAGCAATCTCTGGGGGGGACGGCCAAAACAGGGGAACGATAGGCAAAGATGCCGAGGGCAATCTCTATGCTGGCCACAATGGCGATGTCTATAAAAAAAGCGGAGACAGCTGGTACTCCTATGACCGGGGGGATGGCTGGAACGAAATGAAAAAGCCTGACGGCGCAGGGCGAGCCGAGATGGCAACGGGCACAATCGACGATAGCACCAGGCAGCGTATGTCAGAGAATGCCGGCAGAGCAAAGAACCAGGTAGGTTCATTTTCCGATTACAGCCAGGGGCAGCAAACGACCCGGATGAACCAGCTGCAGCGAGATTCGCGATCGCGGAGTCAAGGTAACCAGCAGTTCCAATCCAGGAGGAACAGCAGCCAGTTTACCCGCAGCTCAATGGGTGGACGAGCGGCTAGAGGCGGCGGA
>DTZW01000215.1:0-13798 GCA_012961165.1 Gammaproteobacteria bacterium
GTTTTGCGATATAAAACTCATCGCCATAATCCTGCAAATATTGTGATGCACTGTCGGGAAAGCGGACGTCAGCCGGAAGCCCTGGCAGACTTTAACCACTACCTGCAATATGGCCTCACTCTTTCATGAAGCAACCATCCGATCCGTTTTGATACGCTACCTACTGGCGGAACATCCCTGTTAAAACGCCTATTCTCGGGCCGCTAGCGGTGTACTATTAGGCGAACTAAACCAGTGAAAAGGTGATACTAGTGTCTGAATACAATCCTTACGCTCGGGGCCCACACTCTGTAGGAACGCGTCAATTTAACTGGACAGATACCGAGCGGAATCACAGCCTGCCTGTTGATGTGTGGTACCCGGCCACTAAAGCCTATGAGGGCAAAGATCTTGATCCGGCGACCCAGGACCGTTACGAAATGGTGCCAGGTATGGGCGAAGCTGTTCAGCAGGCTGTTAAAGATGCAGAGGCAGAACCGGGCCAACGTGCCCTGGTTGTGTTCTCGCATGGATTCGGCGGTGAGCGACGCCAGAGCACCTTCTTGTACTGTCATCTTGCTAGCCACGGTTATGTGGTAGCGGCAATGGACCACGTCGGCAATACTGCAGCCGATATGATTTCGGGAGAGGGAGCCGCCGGCGACCCAGAGGTGATCGAGCGTTTTATTCAAAGCCGCCCTTGTGATGCCAGTTTTGTCATTGATCAAATGTTAGCAGGCCAATCAGGCCTGGAAATTATTCCCGATCAGATCGGCATGTCGGGCCACAGTTTTGGTGGCTGGACAACCCTCAAATCCCTCGAAACCGATGAGCGCATTAGGGCAGCCTTGCCGCTGGCGCCCGCGGGCGGTTTTACAGCGATGGACCCGGATAACGTCATGGCGAAGGCGTTGAACTTTACTTGGAAACGCGAAGTGCCTGTCCTTTATATCGTCGCTGAGTTGGATTCGATCCTGCCATTGAAAGGCATGCAGGACATGTTCAATCGCAACCCGGACCCTAAAACCACCGTCGTCCTGCTAAATGCGGATCACTTTCATTTTAACGATGCCATTGAACAAACCCACGACGGTTACAAGTTAATGCTGGGTATGCTCGCGGAAGGTATGGATGAAGACACGCGCCATAGTACGGAAACGATGATGGCCGGCATGAAACCGTCCTCAGAACTTGTTGCCGGCGCCGATGCTTATGCGCTCATCAACGGCCTGGGGCTGGCACATTTTGATCGAGAACTAAGGGGCAGTCAGGAAGCGGCCAGTTTCCTCAGTGGCGACCTGGTCGCGATGCTGGCTGAACGCCATATCAACGTGAAGTTGTTGTTCTAATCGCAACCGGAGTGATGGGGTCGGGGTAAAGTGCCGGAGTGATGGGGTCGGGGTAAAGTGCTGGAGTAAACAGTTCGTACGAAACCAACTTTGATCCTGGTTGTTTTACTCCGGCGTTTTACCCCGACCCAATGGGATTTTTTCAGATTTAGAGGCTTCGTCGCCGGTGTTTACTCGGGGTCTTTCGCTATCGTCGAAGTACCTGGCTGCGACGGTGTGTTCAGGAAAGTAGCTACAAAATGAACCAATACCAATAAAGCTAAATCGCCAGAATTTTCTAGCAGCCTGCTGAGACCTAGTCCTCCTAAAAAGACAAACACGCAGTTTTTCCATTTCCATCGAAGGGTAAAATAGTGGAGCAACGCGAAAAGAAAATTGCTCATCACAATTGCAGATAAAAATCCTGCAGATGGCTCTATAGCCATAGGCAGAAAGAGCCTAAAGGCTAGTTCTTCAACAATCGATATATAAAGCAGATAGACAATCCACAGGCCTTGAATTCGACTCAGCGGCACGCCTTTGCTGACTAAAAAAACAAAGAAAAAACCTAGCGCGGATAATAAAGCCACGATATAAGTTGAAGGGCTCTCTGAAAAGTCTGAAACAACTGCCCAGAAAACGTCTGGTGTCGACTGTAGGCAAATTAAAGTGACGGCAATAAAACCCATTGTGCAGCCGTGACGGTATAGGACCTGTACAAATGTAGAGACTGGTAAAGTAGTACCTGAGTAATCTCTTTGTAACCTCCCCATTTTCGCTGTTCCGTAGACCTATTAAAAAGTGATTGTAGTGTCCAAGTAAACTTCGCCAAAAGTTCAGGAGATACGATTAAGCGGGGATTAGATACGTTCATTGATCGATGTGCAATATAAATGGGTTTCGAAGCTATTTATTAAATCAAGCCGCCCTGGACAGTTATCTATTTAGATCATCGATGAATCTGCAGTCACTGCGGTTGCGAGGGACAGGATGAATTAGCCATGTTTTTGTACGGGTTGCCAGGTATCTTCCCGCCATGGGGCGATCAGTTCAAGACAGTTTCGGGGGAAATGTTGGTTCCAGTGATCAACAAACCCACCATGCGGCGAAGCTCCGTCGACCACTGATCAATCGCGTGACTAGATCAATGGCTGCTTGTAGCGCCAGATTCGAATCTCTCGACAAGGTATGCCGTACAGCGGTAGCCTGTACCTAAAATAAGCGTAAATCGAGGAGAATGAATATGTCGGAGTATCAGGAAATTCAATATGATGTCGATGGTCCTGTTGCCACCATCACAATGAACCGGCCGGACCAATTGAACGCACTGACCGACCTGACCCAGGCAGAGGTTCGCCACGCTTTAGATCAGTCGGAAACAAACCCCGACGTGATCGGCACGGTTCTGACGGGAGCGGGTCGTGGTTTCTGTGCTGGCGTGGACATGAATGCTCTAGGGGCGATGAGTGATACAGGCGAGCGCGCCACTGCCAACTTCGAACATCTGCAAGCGCAACCCGGCAATCCGGATGGCGACCCTAACTACCATGGGTCGCCGACCTATTTTCTGGGGCTGCGCAAGCCGTTGATCGCCGCCATCAATGGTGCGGCTGCAGGACTCGGCTTCAGTTACGCGACATTCTGCGACATGCGTTTTATGGACCGCACTGCCAAACTGGTCACCTCTTTTGGTCCCCGTGGATTGATCGCCGAGCATGGTACTAGTTGGATGTTGCCGCGCATTGTTGGTCCCGCCAATGCCCTCGATATGTATTGGAGCTCGCGGCGGATTGATGGCGAAGAAGCGTTCCGCATGGGCTACGCCAATCGACTCTGTGAATCCGGCACCTGTTGCAGCGAGGCACAGCAATTTTTGCGCGACATAGCCAAGACGTCAGCACCCGCTTCCATTATGATGATGAAGCGTCAGGTCTACAAACATTTGAATCGTGAGTTGGGAGAGGCGATGACGGAGTCCACTCGCTGGATGGACGAGAGTCTGGCGCGCGACGACTTTAAGGAAGGTGTTGCATCGTTTGTAGAAAGGCGTGCTCCTAATTTTTCCAGGCTGGAGAATTAAGCCAGTGAGCATTCAACCAGACGTGCAGCCAGGTATTCAACTACGCCAGATCTGTCTTGTTGCCGCACAACTCGAGCCGGTCATTGAAGACCTAACGGCTATCCTCGGCATCAATGTCTGTTACGTCGATGATGGTGTCGCCGCATTTGGGCTCGAGAATGCCCTGATGCCAATTGGTCGAAACTTCCTTGAGGTGGTCGCGCCAATACAGGACGCAACTGCGGCTGGTCGTTATTTGGAACGTCGAGGCGGTGATGGCGGCTACATGGTGATCACTCAAGCCGATAGCCG
This sequence comes from Gammaproteobacteria bacterium, assembly GCA_012961165.1. Classification (GTDB taxonomy): domain Bacteria; phylum Pseudomonadota; class Gammaproteobacteria; order Pseudomonadales; family Azotimanducaceae; genus UBA9659. The sequence continues at coordinate 3,679 of DTZW01000215.1, forward strand.
AGAGACCCAACTTGCCGCACGACAGCGGGCCCTCGATAGCGGCGTGAGGATTGCGTATGAAGCAGAGCGAGGTGACTGGCATCTAACGCAGTTGCACCCTCGGGATCTTGAGGCTGCGTTCCTTGAACTTGAGTCAGACCAGCATAATGACTTTGATGGTCACTGGATGCCCGTTGGCGGTCTTGGCTGGGAAGACAAGGTCAAGCAGGATGTCACCATTGATATCGTCGGCGTTGAACTTCAAACAGATAACCCTGCCTCACTTGCTGACAAGTGGGCGCGAATTGTTGGCGCAGAATGCGCTGTCGACGCAGAGAGCATCGTTGTATCGCTCAACAATGTGGCGTTACGTTTCGTCGCTTTGGCTGACGATCGAGGTCCGGGTCTCTCTGGGCTGCACATTCGAGTCGCAGATCGGGCCGCGATACTGAATGAGGCAAAGCGGCGTGACTGCTATGTCTCTGATGATCAGGTGCTGATTTGCGGGACCCGATTTTATCTAGAGGACTAATATCTAAGGTTCCTCACCGTTCCTAAGCCAAGTTTAGTCTGATACCATCTTTTGGCCTTTTCCTGGATAGAGAAAGGAAAATACCAATGTCTACTGCCATTTCAAAAGTTTATTCCTGGTCGATGCAAGCTGGTTTGCAGGCGATGGTGATGATGGATCGGCTGTGGGGTAATTTGATTATCGACCCCAGTCTTAAGGCATCGCCACATCCTCTGATTGCGCGGCTTCGTCTTAAAGGAAACATTCTTCGCTCCTATATGATTAACGGCTGGGCCGTGATTTCCCATGAAGATGTGAAGGCACTTCTGCGTGATAAGCGGCTTAGCAGTGAAGTTTTCGAGAGTGCGCTTATTCAACGGGTGATTCGATCGGCTGCGCAAGGCCTCGTCACGCCGATCATTGATTACCCTAATATCGTCAACCTGGATCCACCGGACCACACGCGCTTGCGGAAGTTGGCGGCGCAAAGCTTTACCAGTCGTTTCATCCAATCTTTAACGCCAAAGATTAATGCACTTGTTTCAGCGCTATTGGATGAAGCGGCAGGGAATGAGGAGGTCGAGGTGATGGATGTTCTGGCGAGGCCGCTGCCTGCAATTGTTATCGCAGAGATGCTCGGTGTGCCTGCCGAGGAGCGACACTATTTTGAGCAATGGTCTGCTGCACTTATTAAATATGCAGAGATACTAAGTGCGGATGCAATTCATGAAGCGGTTCTGGGAGACCTGGCCATGCGCATCTACCTGCAGGAACTCGTCGATCTAAAAAGAACGCACCCTGGGCAGGATTTGATCTCTGCGTTAATCGAAGCAGAAGAGGATGGAGACAAGCTTGACATTGAAGAGTTGCTGTCACTTTGTACCGTTCTACTCGTGGCTGGACATGAGACGACAACACGACTCATCAGCAGCTGCCTCTGGTTGCTATTACAGCATCCCGAACAGTTAGCGGAAGTTCGATCTGATCGCTCGCTGCTAAAGAATGCCATTGAAGAAGCGCTAAGACTTGAACCGCCTGTTCTAGCGCTATCGCGATTGGTACCTGAGACCTTTGACTACAAGGGGCACACGTTCAAAAAAGGTCACCTCGTTCTCCTCTCAATCGCCGGCGCAAACCGAGACCCGAATGTCACACCCAACCCCGACGCATTTAGCATTCACCGAGAGGCCTTTGAGCACCTCAGCTTTGGCCATGGCATTCATCTCTGCCTGGGCATGCCCCTTGCCAGACTCGAAGCCGAAGCCGCACTCAACCAGTTACTGGACCGGTATCCCAAGCTAACACTACCTGAGCAGGATCTTGTCTGGTCGGACTCACCTTTCTTTCGTGGGCTTGAACAGCTGACGGTAATAGCGGGGTCGGAGTAATTACCCGGGGTAAAGTGCCGGAGTAAGGCCTGAACAAGCATTTGTCATTCAGCCCGGTCACCCGTTATTTCCTTAAACTGCTGTCTGAATTTTTCAGAACCCAGTATCAGCCCCTTATTCGCGCAATGACGAACTTTTGCAATGATATCTGAGTCGAGCGTCTCACCAATAAGCCCCCGGTACTTTATTAGCCTTGCGGACTGCGACTCTCCAAGTGAAAGGTATAAGGGATGAGGTGTGAGCATTGAAATGTTGCGGCCAAGTCCGTGAGCGGCATAGCTAGACCAGCGATAGTCTCCAGGATCAACAACCATCCCAGCCCTGACAGGATTCAACTCAATGTATCTTAAGCAGGTTAGTAAATAGGCGTCATCTTGCACGACGCTGGATTTGAACCGGTCTTCAAACAAGCTTCCGGTTCGTGCGTAACGGTAATTGAAGCTTTTCACATACAATCTTCCCAAAAATTGCATGAGGTTCGACACAGCTTCTTTGTGTTGAGGTGTCACCAGCAGGTGGACGTGGTTGGTCATAAAGACCCAGCCGTTTATCTGGACGTCAAACTTGTCTGCGCCCTCGGACAACCAATTTGCGTAAGCGGCGATATCTGCATCGCAGGTAAAGCAGATCTGACGATTGATGCCACGTTGAATAACATGGATAGGGAACCCGGCGGGGCAGAATCTTCGGCGTCTTGGCATTTTTGTCTCAAGCTGTTGGATGCAGAGACCTTAGCTACCCTGACGAACTGCAGTAGTAGAATTCGATTGAGTTATTGTAGGAGTGTTACTTAGAAGTTGGTGCGTTTACTCTGGCACTTTACCCCGGGTAATTACTCCGACCCCGTTGTTAATAGAGATATTCGATCTCGTCATTGACGAAGGTATAACGTGGATGTTTATACCATCCGTAAAGCAGAGATGAGCGAGGTTCTTTGTGCACCTTGGTGTCGTAAACCTTCAGCTCGCCGCTTGAACCGTCCATCCAGAAGTCGATGTCGTAGATTTTCTCTGGTTCTCCCTGCACATGAAAATCCGTACAGGCAAAATAGATGTCGCCTCGAATTTGACGAACCGGGTCGTGCACCATCACGAACTTCAGTGCGAGGTTTTCACCGATCTTATCATCCTTCAAATGAAAGAGACTATCGGCATCGAGCTGGCTGGCCACATATGCCCGCATGGTGGACTTGATGTCCTCCACATAAAATTTTATTACTGACGTTTCGGGTGATGCTTTGGCTGTTGGTTCGGCGGCGGACCAAGGGCTAAATATAATCAACAGCCCGGCAAGCAGACTGTTGATCAAAGTCGCATTGATTCGCCGATCAAGCAGGTGGTGATTCACACACGATCGCTCACTACTGCGAAGACGTTGTTTCGCCGGCCTATTCTTTTGTTTCAGCAGCTTCGCCAGCATCTTCTTTTGCTTCAGCAGCTTCGCCAGCGTGCTCTTTTGCTTCAGCAGCTTCGCCTGCGTGCTCTTTTGCTTCAGCAGCTTCGCCTGCGTGCTCTTTTGTTTCAGCAGCTTCGCCGGCATGTTCTTTTGTTTCAGCAGCTTCGCCAGCATGTTCCGCTGATTGAATATGCCCGTCAGCGAAGGCGAATAAAGGGAGTAACAGAATAAAAGTTAACAGAGTTTTCATTAGACAAAGTACTCATGATTAAGGTGGATGCATTATCAGTGCTTGCGACGCTGCGGTCACGACATTTCACTCGGATTGGTCAGGTTTTTTGTTATTAACGTTCAAATTGCTGGATTGAAAAGGCTCGACAAGCCATGCGCCGGCTGAGAAGGCCCGGTCTCGCGCCTCGGGTAAGCCCAGGCCATATTCCGTATTGGTGGTTGCGTCGCCGCTTTCTGGACGCTGGTAGCTGCGCAATAGGCGATCCCAGAGACTGAAAATAGTTGAAAAGTTAGCGTCGCCGTAATGGCGATCGACGGCGTGATGGCTGGCATGGAAGCGGGGTGTGACGATCAGTGCCGAGATGCACCCCTCAATACGGTCAGGGAAATCGATATTACTATGATGGAACTGTGCGCACAGGCTCACCATGGCTTCAAACAGAAACCATGCAATGGCGGTGGGTCCCCATATGGCAATCCAAAGAGCCTTTGCTAGCGCCGATATCACCAGCTCGCCTGGATGAAAGCGCAGGGCCGTGGTCACATCCATCGCGGTATCCGCGTGATGTGCTTTGTGAAAACGCCATAAGAAGGTGACTCTGTGATTTGCGCGATGCCAGAAGTAGTCAAACAAGTCGAGTACGACGAGAGAAGCCGCGAGTTCGACCCAGCCCGTTAAGCCCAACCACCGTGAAATGCCCCAACCCTGTTGTTCAACGAATACGACCCATAGTAGGAGCGGCACATAAATCAGCAGCCGCATCAAAACGGTGTTAAGTGCTCCTATGCCACCATGGAAGAGTAAGCGTCTGAATCTGCTCTCACGCCATGGTCGTTTTGGCGCAAGGGTTTCGACGCCCAGAAAAAATAGCAGACCGCCGAGAAAAACAACCAGCTTGCCCGTATCCAGGTCGATATTCATCCGAGCAGTATGCGTGCAGGAACTTTCAAGTCAAACTATTAGCGGTAACGGGATTAACCTGCCGGGTGAAATCTGACCTATGTTGATTTATACGCGATTGGAATCAGGTGACTAGAAAGTATTCGGGTTTCCTGGGCACCTCTATATGATATCGACGAGCATCGTTCTGGATTGCTGATTTTGTTAGCATCATAAAGATGAGCGCGTCACCATCAAAGTTCTCCTGGTATTTGGCTGGCGTCGTGGGCCAGTTCCTTCCGTGGGGTATCAATAGCGTCTTGTTTACCTGGATGGTCGCGGTCTATCTAGGAGAAGGAGGGGTTCGACTGGGCATCGCACAGATGTGTATTCAATTGCCGGGGCTGGTCTTCATCCTGTTCGGTGGACTTCTAGCCGACAGGGTCGACCGGCGTACGATACTCATCGTTTTTCAGTGCCTTGCAGCGCTGCCGGTATTTACGCTAGTGCTGTTGATCGAAATCTCGACGCTTAGCTATCTGATGTTAATCGTATTCGCCCTCGGTGCAGGGAGTTTCAATGCCTTCATTCAACCGGCCAGAGACAGCATCTTAAATCAGGTATCGGGACCCAATATCCAGCAGGCCGTGACGATGACGATGGGCTTGTCATTTTTTGCGCAGATTGTCGGGTTTGGGTTTGCCGGCCAGGCAGATACTGCAGGTCCCGTTCCGTTGTTGCTCATACAAGGAACAGTTTTACTTTTCGGTGCGCTGGTTGCGTTAAAGCTGCCTTCGTCAATGCCCGAGAGGGCATCGCTTGCTGAGACCCGGGAAAAAAATCGTGAAACAGTGTTTGGCGAGATTAGTGATGGCCTATCTCTTATCTTTCATTCGCCGCGTATGTTCCCCGTGATGATCCTGATGTTTTCTGTTGGTGTGTTTTATATGGGTGCCTTCTCTGTGTTGAATCCACTTGCCGTCAGGGATGTGTACGGTGGTGCTGCCTTCGATATAGCGCTGTCCTATATATGCTTTATGGTTGGCACCATTGTAATGACGATTATCCTGGTGGCGATTGGCGGGATTAGGCGACAGGGTTTGGGCTTGATGATCGCATTGGTGGCTGGTGGTGTATTTTTGATCTTAATAAACCTTAGATTGCCATTTTACGGCTACGTTCTTTGTATTGGACTGTGGGGAATGTGCGGCGGCGTTGCAATGAGCCTGGGGCGAGCGATTGTTCAGGAATCAGCGCCAGAGAATTATCGAGCAAGAGCATTGTCTATTTATTCGCTAGGTACGCTGGGCGGCGGTCCGATCGGCGCGGTATCCATGGGGTACTTTGCGTCAGTTATGAATCCGTTGTTGGGATTCTTTGTTGCCGCTGCAGGAGTCTTTTTTACGGTAGTGGTTGTCTGGACAATGACAAGTCTTTCGAACGTAGATAGACTTTAACAGTAACGCTTTACGCGTTTGCCGCCCGGTGATCGATTACCCTGGACGGAAACCGCTTTTATCTCTCCAGCCGTTAATCCTGCAGTCGATATACCCTCGCGGCTGTGCCGCGGAAGACAGAGGCTTTTTCGTCATCGGAAAGCCCGGCTTTGGCGGCGATTCTTTTAAACATATTCCAGAGCGTCCGGTAGGAAATACACTCCCTGTCGACCGGAAAGTTACTCTCAAACATGCAGCGGTCAGGTCCAAAAGCCTCGATTGCGGCGATGTAGTATGGGTATAGAAGATCACAGAATGCCTCGGAACTGAGCGGTGTATCTTGTTTGTGCATATGAAAAGAAGGTTCCCAGGCACCTGCCCGCATCTGGGCTCCACCCAGTTTCATGACCGTATTGGGGCTTGCCGCAACGATATCGATACATTCTCGCCATCGTGCGAATGTTTCTGCATCAGCATCCAGGTCAACAGTACCGCCGAAGTGATTGACGATTACAGGGACTTCAGGATGGGCAGCGGCCAATTTGGCGAGCGTAGGTAGACGTTCGAAATCTGGCGAATAGTGATCGAATGAGAGATCGTATTTTGCCAGAAGCGCAAAGCCATCAAGATAGGTTTGATTAAGATCAGACGGGAAGGCAGTACGTATCCCTCGAAAATTGGCTGACGCAGCCAGGTGGGCTTCCAGCACAGGCTCTACGCCGGCGCCAGCTCTCAGGTCGGCCGAGCCGAAAATACCGGTACACAGTCGGGTCGAACCGTAAATTCCTGAGCGACTCATGGCAGCAACCCCTTGAACGAATTCTGTTTCACCAACGCAACGCATGTCTTTTGGGCCGTCTGCGCGAAAAAAAGCACCACATTGAGCAAACACTGTTTGGGTGATGTTATGACCGCTTTTGTTGATATCCGCCATGATTTCTTCGCACAGATAAACCGTTTGTTCAAAGATTGAAGTCGCGACCCGGTTGTCCCAAAGGTGATGGTGTGGGTCTATGATTGGCAGATCGGGCTCCAGAACCGACTCGGGTTCTTCGCTACTAATGAATCTCTCTATGTCGTTGTTTTCAGGGTAGGTCATTTTGAAACTCCAGAGGTAACCACAGGTGCTTTTTGAAAAAGGCGCAAGGTCATTCGATTTCGCCTGGTTTTTATTAACCTCAGTGTTTGTACACTGAATGGGTTTGTCCGTTTATACTGCGCTGCTACTATTGAATCATCAAGCCTGCACAGGACGTTTCATGCTTAATCACCAAACGGCACAATCAGTCATTGACCATGGCATTTCACTCGGCGCTGACTTCGCGGAGCTATTTGTAGAAAGAAGCCAGACCAATACCATCAGCACCTTGAGTAACCAGGTGCAATCGGTGGAGTCGGGGATAGACTTCGGCATAGGCCTGCGCCTGGTCTATGGCACTAAAGTCCTCTATGGCTATACCAACAAACCTGAGGGAGATGAGCTGAAAAGAATCCTGTCTGAACTGGCTGCGAAGGATTTGCGAGACCCAGGCGTCTCGGCATTCAATTTTGACTATAGGCAGATAAAAGATTTGCATCTTGCGGTGCGCACGTTAAGTAATGATTCTGAGGTTGAGAGCAAGGTGGCATACCTGCTGGCGGCTGATGTTGCGGCTCGTGCCGCCAGCAACATGATCTCGCAAACCCGGGGTTCGTGTCGTCAAAAAGAACAGCACGTCGAACTCTTTAACAGTGAAGGCCTGCACACAGGGGATACCCGTAACTATATTCGCACCTTACTCACATCCATTGCATCAGATGGCTCTGAGCAGGCGACAGGGAGTTGGAGTGACGGTGGCTTGATGGGCTGGGAGCTTGAAGATGATATCAGCGCTGAAAAAACCGGAACAGAAGCGACAAGGCAAGCGCTGGTTAATCTTGGTGCAAAACCTTGCCCCTCTGGTCGTATGCCCGTGGTCATCGGTAATGGTTTCGGTGGCGTGATTTTTCATGAGGCCTGTGGCCATTTGCTGGAAACGACCTCGGTCGCGAAAAAGGCGTCTGTGTTCCATGACCAGATGGGTCAAATGATTGCAAATACAGCGGTGAGTGCGGTGGATGACGGCACGATGACGAAGCAGTGGGGTTCGATCAATATTGACGACGAAGGCCTTGATACGCAACGAACGCAATTGATCAAGGACGGCAAGCTAACCAGTTTTCTTGTCGATAAGATTGGCGCTGAGCAAACTGGCTTCGAGAGAACCGGTTCCGGCCGACGTGAGTCCTACAAATATGCGCCCGCCTCCAGGATGAGGAACACTTTTATCGAGCCTGGCGATGCGGACCTGGAAGAGATGATCGGCTCCATTGATAAGGGTATCTATGCCTCTCATATGGGAGGTGGTTCAGTGCAGCCGGGAACTGGTGAGTTTAACTTTGCGGTGACGGAAGGGTACTACGTAGAGGATGGCAAGGTTCAATATCCTATTAAGGCAGCAACGCTCATCAGCACCGGACCTGCAGTACTTAAGGAGATCTCAATGGTTGGTAGTGATTTCTCTTTGGCCTGTGGCATGTGTGGTTCAGTCTCGGGTGCGGTGCCAACATCTGTGGGTCAGGCAACACTTAAGGTAGATGACATCCTTGTCGGGGGTAACGCCTGATGACTATTTCCGATCAGGCGAATCAGGTGATTGGTCTTGTTAAGGCTGCAGGTGCGAGCGGTGACCTGATTATCGACCAGGGAGAATCCTTGTCCCTGAAAGCAAGCGACGGTGAGCTTGAAGAATACAAGGTGAGTTCGAGCCAGATTTTTGGTTTGAGGGTGATTAAAGACGGCAAAGTGGGTACCGCCTATAGCGAGGCCGCGGATAGTGACGCCTTGAGTTCGCTGGTTGAGCAGGCGCTGACTAACGCGAGCTTTGCGGCAATAGAAGTTCATGAAAATATTCTGGCTAATGAGGTCAATCTGAAAACAGATGACTCGGTTTTGTGCCCGGTCGAGGAGGTAAGCATTGATGAGAAGGTTAACTTTGCTTTACAGATGGAAAGTGATCTTGCCGCCAGGGACAAGGTGAAAAAAGTGCCCTATAACGGCGTTCAGGACAATACGACTCAGCGCCATATTTTTTCAAGTGCAGGTCTTAGTGCTTATTCCAAAAGCAGAATGTGTGCCGCCTATGCTTATGCGCTGATTGAACAGGGTGATAAGAACGCGATGGAAGGTATCGGTCAGGCAGCGCGATTGTTTGCTGCTCTAAATGTTAACGATATCGTTGACAGGGCATATACCCAGACTATTGATATCCTTGACGGCTCCCCTGTGCCCAGTGGTCACTATGATGTGATATTCGATGAAGAAGTTCAGGCCTCTTTATTTGGGGTTTTTACCCTGATGTTTTCGGGAAAATCAGCCAAGGATGGGGTGAACCCCATGCGGGAAAAGTTAGGCGAATCTATTGCCGATACCCGATTGAACATTACTGACCAGCCGCTGAGTGCTGACGGATTTGGTTATCAATTGTTCGATGCAGAAGGTACAGCGACACAATCAACACCCTTGATCGTTGATGGCACCCTTAACACGCTTATTCATAACAGTGCCACAGCATCCTTTTTTGATATGAAGACTACCGGACATGCAGCACGAGGACCTAAATCGACGTTGGGTGTGGGGCTGCACCAACTCGAAATCGCTGCAGGCAGCAGCTCGCTGGCGGATTTGTTTTCAGGAAAATACCTGATGCTAACGGACCTGACAGGGATGCATTCGGGCGCCAATGCTATCTCCGGTGATTTCAGTTTCGGTGCTTCAGGGTTCCTTTGTGAAGATGGGCAAAGGCTGCAACCGGTGCGAGGTGTTACCGTCGCGGGAAACTTCTATGACATGCTTAACAAAATTGCGCTGATTGGAGATAAGCAGTTTTGGAACTGGGAAAGGTCCGCACTGATGCCTCATCTACGCTTTACAGACCTGGCTATTGCGGGTTAGAACTTCCACCTGTTTTGCTTAACGGCCGTGAAATTCAGGTGGCCGTTTGCCCTTAAATGCGGCTCTGCCTTCGGCACCATCCTCGCTGTCTCGAACGGCGAGCAATTGGTCTCGGGTGATTGCCGCTGTTTCGGCGGGTCCACGGGGAACGGTCTCTGCGACCAGTGACTTGATGGTCTCAACGACCAGTGGCGCACTCACGGCAAAAATGTCAGCGTACTCCTGAGCCGCTGCCAACTGTTCTCCCAAAGGGACGACCTTGTTCACCATGCCGACTTCATAGGCACGCTGCGCCGTTAAGTCCTGGCCCAGAAGCATAAATTCCAT